>NZ_AMXB01000050.1:0-26770 GCF_000310125.2 Thauera sp. 27 | reverse complement strand
CCCTTCGCCCGCGCCGACGACTGGATCGCCGGCACCGGCCAGGCCCCCTCGCCCGCCGCGCTGCGCGCCTTCGTGCCGCAAGCCGGCGCCACGGCGCCCTCGCAGGCCATCCGCGCGCTGCTCGACAAGGCCCTGGCGGGTCGCGAGCTGGCCGAGGACGAGATCGCGCGCCTGTTCGACGCCCAGGGCGCCGACCTGCACGCGGTGATGGCAGCCGCCGACCGCCTGCGCCACGACACCGTGGGCGATGCGGTCACTCACGTGCGCAACTGCAACATCAACTACACCAACATCTGCCAGCACCGCTGCGGCTTCTGCGCCTTCGCCAAGAGCCACGCCGCCTCCACGCTGCGCGGCCCGGCCTACCGGCTCGAAGCCGAGCAGGTCGCCGCCCGTGCGCTCGAAGCCTGGGCGCGCGGCGCCACCGAGGTGTGCATGCAGGGCGGCATTCACCCGCACTACACCGGCGACACCTACCTCGAGCTGCTGGCGGCGGTGAAGCGCGCGACGCCCGACATGCACATCCATGCCTTCTCGCCGCTGGAGATCCGTCACGGCGCCGCCACCCTGGGCCTGTCGCTGCACGACTACCTGTGCCGCCTGCGCGACGCCGGCCTGCGCACCCTGCCGGGCACGGCGGCGGAGATCCTCGACGACGAGGTGCGCGCCATCATCTGCCCGGACAAGCTCGACAGCGCGCAATGGCTCGAGGTGATGGAGGCTGCGCACGCAGTCGGCATGCGCAGCACCGCGACCATCATGTTCGGCCATGTGGATGCGCCGCGGCACTGGGCGCGCCACCTGCTCGCCATCCGCCGCCTGCAGGCGAAGACCGGTGGCTTCACCGAGTTCGTACCGCTGCCCTTCGTGCATATGGAGTCGCCGCTGTGGCACAAGGGCCGCGCCCGCTCCGGCCCGACGCTGCGCGAATCGGTGCTGATGCACGCGGTCGCCCGCCTGGTGCTGCATCCGCTGATCCCGAACATCCAGACCTCGTGGGTCAAGATGGGCGCCGAAGGCGCGGCGCTGTGCCTGCAGGCTGGCGCCAACGACCTCGGCGGCACGCTGATGTACGAATCGATCACGCGCGCCGCGGGCGGCGCCAACGGCCAGTTGATGGAGACCGCCGACCTGCGCGCGATTGCGGCGCGCTGCGAACGTCCGCTGCGACAGCGCAGCACGCTCTATGAGGCGGTGCCGCCCGCGGCCGATCGGGCCGCAGTCGGACCACCCCAACACCCGCGGCAGGTGCATAGGCTGCACGCGACCGCCTGAACCCCCACGCTCCACGCAGTACCGAACCGCGCCTCCCCGGCGGCGCGGCCGGCCCCCTACGTCCCTAGATCCCGCAACAAGCTGGAGAATCCATGACACTCACCCACCTGCAACGGCTCGAAGCCGAAAGCATCCACATCCTGCGCGAGGTCGTCGCCGAAGCCGACAACCCGGTGATGCTCTACTCCATCGGCAAGGACAGCGCGGTCATGCTGCACCTGGCGATGAAGGCCTTCTACCCGGCCGTGCCGCCCTTCCCGCTGCTGCACGTCGATACGCGCTGGAAATTCCAGGAGATGTACCGCTTCCGCACCCGCATGGCGCAGGAGACGGGCATGGACCTGCTGGTGCACATCAACCCCGAGGGTGTGGAGAAGGACATCAACCCCTTCACCCACGGCTCGGCGATCCACACCGACATCATGAAGACCGAGGGCCTCAAGCAGGCGCTCGACCAGTACGGCTTCGACGTCGCCTTCGGCGGTGCGCGCCGCGACGAGGAGAAGTCGCGCGCCAAGGAGCGCGTGTTCTCGTTCCGCACCGCGCAGCACCGCTGGGACCCGAAGAACCAGCGCCCTGAGCTGTGGAAGCTCTACAACGCCAGAAAGCACAAGGGCGAGTCGATCCGCGTGTTCCCGCTGTCGAACTGGACCGAGCTCGACATCTGGCAGTACATCTACCTCGAGAACATCCCCATCGTGCCGCTGTACTACGCCGCCGAGCGCCCGGTGGTCGAGCGCGACGGCACGCTGATCATGGTCGACGACCACCGCATGCCCTTGAAGCCCGGCGAGGTGCCGATGATGAAGAAGGTGCGCTTCCGCACCCTGGGCTGCTACCCGCTGACCGGCGCGGTGGAGTCCGAGGCCGACACGCTGCCGGCGATCATCCAGGAAATGCTGCTCACCAAGACCTCCGAGCGCCAGGGCCGGGTGATCGACCACGATTCCGCCGCTTCCATGGAAAAGAAGAAACAAGAGGGGTATTTCTGACATGGCACACGTTTCCGACCTCATCGCCACCGACATCGAGCAGTACCTGAAGGCGCACGAACACAAGAGCCTGCTGCGCTTCATCACCTGCGGCAGCGTGGATGACGGCAAGAGCACGCTGATCGGCCGCCTGCTCTACGAATCGAAGATGCTGTTCGAGGACCAGCTTGCCGCGGTCGAGGCCGACTCGAAGAAGTTCGGCACCCAGGGCGACCAGATCGACTTCGCGCTGCTGGTCGATGGCCTGGCGGCCGAGCGCGAGCAGGGCATCACGATCGACGTGGCCTACCGCTTCTTCTCCACCGACAAGCGCAAGTTCATCGTCGCCGACACCCCGGGACACGAGCAGTACACCCGCAACATGGTCACCGGCGCTTCCACGGCGGATGTGGCGATCCTGATGGTCGATGCGCGCAGGGGCATCCTCACCCAGACGCGCCGCCACAGCTACCTGGTGTCGCTGCTGGGCATCCGCCACATCGTGGTGGCGATCAACAAGATGGATCTGGTCGACTACTCGGAGAAGGTCTTCCGCGACATCCGCGAGGACTACACCGCCTTCGCCGCACAGATCGGCCTCGAGGACGTGAGCTTCATCCCGCTGTCGGCCTTCAGGGGCGACAACATCATCGAGCCCAGCAGCGCGATGCCCTGGTACCACGGCAGTACGCTGATGGCCTACCTGGAAACGGTCGAGATCGACGACGCACGCATGCAGCGCGCGCCCTTCCGCCTCCCGGTGCAGTGGGTCAACCGCCCCAACCTGGATTTCCGCGGCTTCGCCGGCCAGGTGGCGAGCGGCGTGATCCGCCCGGGCGACCGCATCCGCGTGCAGCCCTCGGGGCGCGAGAGCACGGTGGCGCGCATCGTCACCCACGGCGGCGACCTGGCGCAGGCCGTCTCCGGCCAGTCGGTGACGCTGACGCTGGCCGACGAGATCGACATCTCGCGCGGCGACGTCATCTCCACGGTGGAAGCGCCCGCCGAGGTGGCCGACCAGTTCGAGACCACGCTGGTGTGGATGCACGACGAGCCGATGCTGCCCGGCCGCCCCTACCTGCTCAAGATCGGCGCCAAGACGGTCACGGCCACGATCACCGACATCAAGTACCAGGTGAACGTGAACACGCTCGAGCACGTCGCGGCCAAGAAGCTGGAACTGAACGCGATCGGCGTGTGCAACATCAGCCTCGACCGTCCGATCGCCTTCGATGCCTACCGCGACAACCGCGACACCGGCGGCTTCATCCTCGTCGACCGGCTGTCCAACAACACCGTCGGTGCTGGCCTGCTGCACTTCGCGCTGCGCCGGGCACACAACATCCACCTGCAACACGTTGACGTGAACAAGCAGGCGCGTGCTGCGCTCAAGAACCAGCACGGTTGCGTGCTCTGGTTCACCGGCCTGTCGGGTGCGGGCAAGTCCTCGATCGCCAACCTGGTCGAGAAGAAGCTGCACGCGCTGGGCCACCACACTTACCTGCTCGACGGTGACAACGTGCGCCACGGGCTGAACAAGGACCTCGGCTTCACCGACGCCGATCGCGTCGAGAACATCCGCCGCGTGGCCGAAGTCGCAAAGCTGATGGTGGATGCCGGCCTCATCGTGCTCACCGCCTTCATCTCGCCCTTCAAGTCCGAACGCCGTATGGCGCGCGGCCTGGTCGAAGAGGGTGAGTTCGTCGAGGTCTTTGTCGACACCCCGCTCGAAGTCGCCGAGGCACGCGACGTGAAGGGCCTCTACAAGAAGGCCCGGCGCGGCGAGCTGAAGAACTTCACTGGCATCGACTCGCCCTACGAGGCGCCGGAGAACCCCGAGCTGCGGCTGACCACGCCCCAGCTCTCCCTCGACGCGGCCGCCGACGCGGTCATCGCCACCCTGCGCCTGCGCGGCGTGATCGCCGACTGAAGACAGCGGGCCCCGCCGGGGCCCGCCCCACCAACGCGAACTGGAACAAACATGACCAAGACCTCCGATCTACGCGCCCTGCTCGACGCCTTGTTGCCAATCGCCCGCGCCGCCGGCGACGAGATCATGCGGATCTACGCCACCGATTTCGCGGTACGCGGCAAGACCGACGCCTCCCCTGTGACCGAGGCCGACGAGCGCGCCGAAGCCCTGATCCTGCCCGCGCTCGCCCGCCTCAGCCCGGACATTCCGGTGGTCTCCGAGGAGGAAGCCGCGGCCGGGCGCATTCCCGCGGTGGGCGAGCGCTTCTGGCTGGTCGATCCGCTCGACGGCACCAAGGAGTTCATCAGCCGCAATGGCGAATTCACCGTGAACATCGCGCTCATCGAGCACGGTGCCCCCATGCTCGGCGTCGTCTTCGCCCCCGCCCTCGACCGCCTGTTCGCCGGCGCAGCCGGGATCGGCGCGACGGTGGAGGACAAGGGCGTGCGCCGCACGATCGCGTGCCGCACACCGCCCGCCGAAGGCCTCACCGTGGTGGCCAGCCGCTCGCACGGCGACGCAGAGGCGCTCGCCGCCTTCCTGGCAGGGCGCAAGGTCGCCAGCCAGACCAACGCCGGCTCCTCGCTCAAGCTGTGCCTGGTTGCCGCCGGCGAGGCCGATGTCTATCCGCGCCTGGGCCGCACCATGGAGTGGGACATCGCCGCCGGCGACGCCGTGCTGCGCGCCGCCGGCGGCATCGTCCGCACGCTCGACGGCACCACCCTGCGTTATGGCAAGGCCGATTTCGCCAACCCCCACTTCGCCGCCTGGGGCACGACCGCCGCGGCCTAGCGCAACAAAAACCGAGCAAGGCTCAGTTTATGCGAAAGGGAATCTGAAGCAGCCTGCAAGCCACTGTTTACAAGACGCTTTGAATCCACCCGCCGTTCGCCTCCGTACATCGAAAGCGAGTAGCCAGGCGGTGGATGGCTTGCTCCAATGACCACGTCACGCGAAGGAAAGCCCATGGCCTCCCACCACTCTCCACTGCGCCGCAGCCCGACCCAATCCCGAGCGACCGCGACCCTGCGTGCGATTCGCGAAGCGGCGCTGCGCATTCTCAAGGAGGAGGGGCATGCACGCCTGACCACCAACCGTATCGCCGAGGTTGCGGGGGTCAGCATCGGCAGCCTTTACCAGTACTACACCGACAAGCACGCCATCGCGGCCGACATCTGCAATGCGCTACTGACCTCGGAGCTCGACGAGATCAAGCGGCTCGACCGCCAGGCAATCGCCCTGGCGGAGAACTCGCTCGATGCGACGCTGGCCTTCTTCGTGGAGGAACAGGTTGCGCGCCACCGCCGCCTGTACCTGCAACTGCAGGACTTCTACCTCGAGATCCACTGGAAGTACGACTTCGAGGCCTATTCACGCAAGCGCTACCCCAACAAGCCAAGCACTGCCGAGTGGCTGCCGTCCGCCCTCGGACGCCACAAGGACGCGTTGCGGGTGAACAACTTCGCGCTCGCCGCGCAGATGGTGGCCAACGCGCTCGAAGGCACGATCCACGCCACGCTCGACCGCAACCCGGACCTGATCCTGACCCAGGACTTCGTCGACGAGCTGCACGCCATGCTCGTCCGCTATCTCAAGAAGATGCCCGGCGAAGGCATCCCGAACGACTAAGGAGACCCCCTTGCTGTACTACTTCGACTTCACCGTCTGGTTCAAGCTGCTGCGCCTCGTCGGCCAGGAGCCCAACTCGCGCCGGGGGCGCGGGCTGTACAAGCTCCTGCTGCTGCATGTGCCACTGCGCGCCGCGTTCACCGCCGTGTGCTTCTTCCTCGACGGCATCCTGTTCCCCGGCCTGTGGCGCACGCGCGTCAAGACGCCGGTCTTCATCATCGGCCACGCGCGCAGCGGCACCACGCTCGCCCACCGGCTGATGGATGCCGACGAGCGTTTCTCCACCTTCAAGTACTACGAGCTGCTGCTGCCCTCGCTGCTGCAGAAGAAGCTCGTGCGCCTGGCCGCATGGATCGACGCCCACCTGCTCGGCCGCGCGCTGGAGCGCAGGCTGCAGGCCTGGGAGAAGCGCAAGTTCGGCCCCATGCAGCACATCCACAAGATGGGCCTGACCATCCCGGAAGAAGACGACCTGCTGTACTTCAACTCCTGCGCATCGGGCTTCTGGCTGACCAAGCTGCCCTACATGAGCGAGCTCGACTTCTTCCACATCGACCAGCGCCCGGCCGCGAGCCGGCGCCGGATGATGAAGTTCTACAAGGAATGCGTGCGCCGCCAGCTCTACCTGAACGGCAGCGACCGCATCCACCTCAGCAAGAACCCCACCTACTGCGGTCGCGTCGAGTCCCTGATCGAAGCCTTTCCCGATGCGCGCTTCGTGATCCTCTACCGCAACCCGCACGAGACCATCCCCAGCCTGCTCAAGCTGCTCAACGTGGGCTGGAAGCTGCAGGGCAACCTGTCGGAGGACCGCATCCGCGAATCCAACCAGGTGATGACCGGACTCTCCTACGAGTCCTACCTGCATCCGCTCACGGTGCTGGAACGCCACCCCGAGACCCCGCGTGCAGTCATCGACTACCGCCGCCTGACCACCGACCCGAAGGGCACGATCGAGGACGTCTATCGCGATCTCGGGCTCGACATCTCCCCCGCCTTTGCGAGCTTCCTGGAGGCCGAGGCCGCCCGTACCCGCAAGCACGAAACCGAACACCGCTACAGCCTGGCCGAATTCGGCCTCGACGACGCCGAGATCCGCGCGCGGCTGGCGCCGCTGTTCGAGCAATTCCACTGGGACGAAGACGTCCCCGCCGCCCAACACAAGGACAAGGAAAAGGAGCTGGCCCATGCATGAGCCCAACCCCCGGCACGATGCCGTCTTCGAGGCCGTCAAGGCCCACGTCGAGCCCCGCGACCCAGAGACACGCGACGCCGCAGTCCAGCTGCGCCAGGCCTGGGACGGCATGATCGCGCAGCTGCAGGACGCCCGCGATGCCATCGACGACCCCAAGCTGTGGCCCCCGCCCGCCACGCCGCGCAACCTCGCCGAAGGCTACCGCTACGTGCTCGGCTTCCTGTACGGCTCGATCTCGCGCTGTCTCGGTCCGACGCCGGAGTTCCCTTACTTCGTGCGCGCCATCCAGCCGCTCAACCGCTCGACCATCGACAACTGCGACGCTCTCTACCTGATGGCGCCGATCGACGGCAACTACAGCTACACCATCCGCGGTCGCGCCGCCGACACCAGCGCCTGGCGCGGCGGCAAGGCGCCGGCCGGGGTGCGCAAGGCCCCGCACTACGTGATCTTCGAGACGCCCAGCGGCTACTCGGGCGAAAGCGGCAGCCTCAAGGAGATGACCCCCGGCTCGCGCATCAACTGCGCGGAGCTGGACTGCACCGAGCTCAAGGTGGAGGCCGACGGCCGCTTCGAGATCCTGCTCGCGCCCGAGAAGCCGCCCGGCTACGAGGGCAACTTCATGCTCACCCGCGCCAGCCGCACGCGCAAGCAGAAGGACGGCAGCAGCGTCACGCGCGAGTACGTGAGCCAGCTGGTGATGCTGCGCGAGCTGTTCTCCGACTGGGAGAACGAGGACCTGCTCGAGCTCTTCATCTACCGCAACGACCTGCTCGGCAAGCCGATGCCGGCCTACACGCCCGAGGTCGCCGCCAAGCAGATCGCAGACATCGGCCGCTTCACCCGCAACCAGGTGCACTTCTGGAACGAGTTCTACGCCGTCGTGTGCGAGTGCTACGGCGACATGAACGGCGACGGCCAGTGCTTCATGCCGCGCAACGACTTCAACAAGCCCAACGCCGCCTCGCTCGCCACCGCCGGCGGCATGGCCACCAACGTGTATTGCGGCGGCATCTTCGAGCTGGCAGCCGACGAGGCCCTGGTGGTCGAGATGCACCAGCCGGTGGAGCCGGTGTACATCGGCTTCAGCCTGGGCAACATGTGGGGCGAATCGCTGGACTTCGCCAACTACCAGAGCAGCCTCGGCGGCCTGCAGGCGCACCGCGATGCCGACAACGTCTTCCGCCTGGTGGTCTCGCACACCGACCCGGGCATCGCCAACTGGCTCGACACCACCGGCCAGCCCGAGGGCTACATGGCGATACGCTGGGCCTACCCGGTCAAGCCCATGGACAACCTGCCCTGGGCCACGGCGAAGAAGGTGCCGCTTGCCGAGCTGCGCCAGCACCTGCCGGCCGACACCCGCCTGATCTCGCCCGAGGAGCGCCGGCAGCAGATCGCGATCCGCCAGGAACACGTGCAGCGCCGCTACCGCCAGCACTGACAAGGAGCCCCGCATGCCCCACACCCTCAAGGACAAGGTGGCGATCGTCACCGGCGCCAGCCGCGGCATCGGCGCGGCGATCGCCGAACGCTTCGCCGCCGAAGGCGCCAAGGTCGTGCTCGTGGCGCGCACCGGCGAACCCGGCGGCAAGCTGCCCGGCTCGCTGGACGAGACCGCGGCGCGCATCCGCACGACGGGCGGCGACTGCCTGTGCGTGCAGGCTGACCTGGCCAGCGCCGCCGACCGCGAGCGCATCATGGGCGAAACGCTAGGTCATTACGGCGGCATCGACATCCTGGTCAACAACGCCGCCTGGGCGCGTTTCGGCGCGGGTTACGCACAGTCGCCGGAGCGCGTCCAGCTCGCCTATGCGGTCAACCTGTTCGCGCCCCACCACCTCGCCCAGCTCGCCATCCCGGCGATGAAGGCGCGCGGCGGCGGCTGGATCCTCAACCTGTCGAGCGCGACCAGCACCCGCCCCGGCCCGGCACCCTACGACCCGAAGGAACGCGCCTACCGCTTCCACACCACCCACTCGCCCACGCTCTACGGCTCGACCAAGGCCGCGCTCGAGCGCCTGAGCACCGGCATGGCGATGGAGCTCGCCGCCGACAACATCGCGGTGAACACGCTTGCCCCGGTGGAGGCCGTCGCCAGCGAGGGCGCGCTCGTCAGCGGCTCGATCGACGACCTCGCCCATATGGAGCCGGTGGAAGCCATGGCCGAAGCGGCCCTGGCCTTGTGCTCGCGCCCGCAGGCCGCGCTGTCGGGCCGGGTGGCGCTGAGCCTGCCGCTGCTGCGCGAGCTCGGCCTGCCCGTGATGCGCCTCGATGGCGCCGGCCCGCTGCCCGATTTCAAGCTTTGACCCTTGCCCAGGACTCCCCCCATGTTCGAGATCTTCGCCTCCACCCCTGAAAACCTGAACCTGGCCGACATGGGCGCTTTCGCCCGCCGCGTCGAAGCCATGGGCTACGACGGCCTGTTCGTGTCCGACGCGATCCACGACGGCCTGCTGCTCGCCTGCCAGGCGCTGTCCGCAACCTCGAAACTCAAGGTCGGCACCTCGGTGCTGATCGTCTTCCCACGCAGCCCGATGAACGTCGCGCTGGCGGCCTGGGACCTGCAGAAGATGTCGGGCGGCCGCTTCGAGCTCGGCATGGGCACGCAGATCAAGCAGAACATCGAGGATCGCTACTCGGCGCGCTGGCTGCCGCCGGCCGCCGGCATGCGCGAATACGTGGGCGCGCTGCGTGCCATCTTCCACGCCTTCCGCACCGGCGAGCGGCTCGAGTACATCGGCGAGCACTACAAGTTCACCCGCCTGCAGCCCTTCTTCAACCCGGGGCCGATCGATGCCCCGGACGTGCCGCTGATGCTCGGCGCGGTCGGCCCGAAGATGCTGGAGCTGGTCGGCAAGACCGCCGACGGCATCCACACCCATCCGACCAACACCTCGGTGCGTTACCTGAAGGAAGTGATCCTGCCGCAGATCGCGGTCGGCACCGCACAGCGCGACCCCGGGCGCGCCAAGCCCTTCATCAGCGCCAGCCAGTTCGTTGCCACCGGGCCGGACGACGCCACCGTCGCCGCCGAGCGCGAACGCTTCCGCGACATGCTCGCCTTCCTGTTCTCCACCCCGGCCTACTGGGCCAGCCTGGAGCTGTTCGGCTGGCAGCACGTCGGCGAACAGCTGCTTGCGCTCACCCGCGAGGGGCGCTGGAATGACATGCCCGGCGTATTCACCGACGAGGTGCTCGACACCTTCCTGGTGTCCGGCCGCTACGACCAGTTGCCGGAGCAGCTCGCCGCGCGCTTCGGCGGCCTGGTCGACCGCATCACGCTCACGGTGCCGACCGACCCGGCGAACGACGCGGCGGCAGCGGAAGCGATCAAGGCCATCCGCGCCGGCACCTGAGCGGCGCGGGCGGCGGAGGTTCGCGGCAGGCGGGCGAGGCGCCCTCTCAGGCCTCGACCCGCAGCGGCGCGACGCTGTTCAGCAGGATGCGAACCAGCTCGGTCTGCCGCCGCACCCCGGTCTTCGAGAAGATCGCGCGCAGGTGGGCACGCGCGGTATTGCGGCGAATCCCCAGCGCCTCCGCAGCCTCCTCGAGCGAGGCCCCATCGGCCAGCTTGAGCGCGACGGCGGTCTCCGTCGGGGTGAGGTTGAAGAGCTGGCGCACTGCCTCCGCGTCTGCCAGCGTGCGGCCCGCCGGGTCGCGTACGTACAACACCACAACCGGCCTGCCACGCCCGCCCGCCCACTCACCCGGCGGCAACACCTCGACGACGATGCCCAGGTGCGGCTGACCCGATGGCCGCGATATCGACAAGGCCTCGGCCACGGCCGGCTGGCACGAGGCATGTCGTGCGAAGGCGCCGCGTATCAGGTTCTGCAGCGCGCGGTTGTCACTCGGATAGAAGGCCTCGAGCCGGCCTCCGGCCACTTTGAGGCCGTCGCCATTGGCAAGGATGTCACGCGCAATCGGGTTCTGGTCGAACACCCGGCCGCGCTCATCGAGGACGACCGTGCCGACGGACAGGCGGCCCATCGCGCTGGAGTACATCCCGCCCAGGGACTCCTTCCGGCGCAGCTGATTGTGCAGTTGCAGCGCACGGCGCAAATGCGGCAGCAGGGCCTGACAACGCGCGCGGTCGCGCTCGCTGAACGCGGGCGCGGACTCCGGGCGCGTGATCCGCAGCGGCAGACGCCCCGCCCCTGCGATCGAGATATCCACCGACATGACGTGAAAGACATCGTGCGGCCTGCACGACTGCTGAAAGTAGGCCGAGCGCCGCCAGTCCGAGCTCGCCATCAGGTCATCGACGACATGGATCCGGTCCGCCGCCAGGTTCGCGAACGGCGTAAGGTCGTCACGGGCGGGCTCGAAGCGCGCGCTCCCGCCTTCGGCTCCGTCGCCGACCCAGACGATCAGCCCCGGGTCTTCAAGCGATGCCTCGCGCAGGATCAGGGTCAGGAAATTCGCGGCGAACAGGCCTCTCATTTCCTGCAGTGCATCCACCCATTTCTGGTGATCCATTGCGGATGCATAAATGATGCTCACGATGCGATCGTGATGCGCGATGTCCATGTCCGCCGCACGAAAGACCGCGGACGCATCGTGCGCGCTCACGCCATCACCTCAATCTCTAGCCTGCAATCGAGCCCGACATTCATGGAAGGACTATTCCCAAGCCCCCGGTGCAGCTCATCGTCCATCCGGACGATAAGGCCCTCGTCCCCTTTCACGATGTCACATCCGAGCCAGGACCCAACAATCGTCCGGAGCCGGCAGCTTGCCGCTCGAAACTTCAACAGGGGGTCGTGAGACATGCTCGATTTCGATGGAAGGACAATCTTGGTCACCGGTGGCGGTGCGGGTATCGGGCGGGCGACCGTCGAGAAATTCGCCGGCCTGAAGGCGAAGCTACGGGTGATCGAATCGGACGCGGCACGCGCGGCCGACGTGGAAGCCTGGCTCGCCGACCAGGGCGACGGACACCGGGTCTTCCATGGCGACGTGACCAGACCGGACGACGTCGTGCGCGTGTTCGCCGAACTGACCGCGACGGACGGTGCGCTCGACGTCCTGGTGAACAACGTCGGCGACTCGCTGCAGATGGCAAAACCCTTCGAAGCGTATTCGGATGCGGAGATCGACCGTCTCTACGGGACGAACCTGCGCCAGGTATTCGAGGTGACGCGCTGCGCCTTGCCGCTGCTGAAGGCTCATCGAAGCCCGACCGCAAGCATCGTCAATCTATCGACCATCGAAGCCTTCCGCGGCGTCCCCAACCTGGCGTTCTACTCGGCCTTCAAGACCGCGCTGGCCGGCTTTACCAAGAGCCTCGCCGTCGAGCTGGGTAGCCACGGCATCCGCATCAACCAGGTCGCCCCCGAAGCGACCGAGACCGCCCAGTTGCCCCTTTCGCAGTTCATCAAGCCCGAGTACCGCGAACGCCTGTCGGACTGGGTACCCCTGGGCCGCTATGGCACGGCCGCGGAGATCGCCGACGCTGTCGTCTATCTGGCCAGCGACATGGCGAGCTGGGTCAGCGGCACAACGCTGCATGTGGACGGCGGCGCCCTCGCGGCCAGCGGCTGGTACCGCACGCCGCAAGGCGGCTGGACCATCGCACCGGTCATCCAGACCAACGGTTTCAATTTCTGAGGAGACACACAAGCATGAAGACTCTCGTCGTCGGTGGTACCGGCCTGTTGGGCGGACACGCAGCCTTGCACCTGAAAGCGCAAGGGTTCGACGTCA
Source organism: Thauera sp. 27 (assembly GCF_000310125.2). Taxonomy (NCBI): domain Bacteria; kingdom Pseudomonadati; phylum Pseudomonadota; class Betaproteobacteria; order Rhodocyclales; family Zoogloeaceae; genus Thauera; species Thauera sp. 27. Next base: position 14,019 of record NZ_AMXB01000050.1, on the reverse strand, counting down.
CGATCGCATCGCGGACAGCCCCCGAGGCCCCGCTGCTCGCTGCACTTCCATTCATCAGCATCGACTACACGAAAGCCACCGCCCCATCGGTGCTGAAAGGATTCGATGCGCTGCTGTTCTGCGCCGGCCAGGACATTCGCCATGTCGATCTCGGGCAGTCCCTGGACGAGCAATGGCACGAGCGCAACACCGTCGCCATCCCGCGCTTCTTCGCTGCCGCACGCGATGCGGGCATGCGCCGTGCAGTCCTGCTGGGCAGCTTCTATCCGCAAATGGCACCCGAGCTGATCGAGACGATTCCTTACGTCCGCTCCCGCCATCTGTCGGATGTCGGTGTACGCGCCCTGAACTCGGCCAGATTCGAAGTCGTGTCGGTCAACGCGCCCTTCATGGTCGGCCACGTGCCGGGCCTGCCGAACCCGATGTTCGAAGCCTACGTCGCCTATGCCAAGGGGCAGCTGCCCGATGTGCCGGTATTCGGGCCGAAGGGCGGCACCAACTTCATGTCGGTGGGCGCGCTGTCCGAAGCACTGCACCAGGCGCTGCTCAAGGGCACACCCGGCAAGGCCTATCTGGTCGGCGACGAGAATCTGAGCTTCGCCGAGTACTTCAGCCTGTTCTTCGAGGCCGTCGGCAATCCACAGCCGGTCCCCGAGCTCGACCAGGAACACCCGCTCCTGCCGGACGTCGCCATCTATACCGGGCGCGGCAACTACGCACGCTACGAGCCCGACATGTCCCTGGCCTATCGCCGCAATGACGTGAAGGCTGCCGTGCGCGCCTTGGTCGAGCAGATCAACGCATAGGGTCGGTTCGCGGTCGCATGCGCATGGCAAATGCGACCGCAACCGCGAAGCTCAGCGCCAGCAGCAGGAAGGCCTGCGCATAGGCCTGGAACAGCCCGCCCGTTCCCGCGCCCTCCACCGCCGCGCGCCACTCCACGAACACCGCCACCACCGCCACGCCCAGCACCCCGCCCAGCTGGCGGGTGTAGTTGCTCACCATCGACGCCTGCCCCATCAGCGCGGGCGCGACACGGGCCATGGTGGCCACCATCAGCGCCGGCACCGTCAGCCCGAGGCCAAGCCGGCCGAGCAGGCTGAAGGCGATCACTTCGGCATAGCTGATCTCACCGCCCCGCCAGGCGAACAGCACGAAGGACAGCCCGAACAGCGCCAGCCCCCACACCGTGATCCAGCGCGGCGAATGGCGATCGGTCAGTACGCCAGCGAGCGGGATCACGACGGCGAGCAGGATGCCCGAGGGCAGCAGGGCCAGCCCGGCATAGGTGGCGTCGTAGCCGAGCGCGCTCTGCAGGAAGACGGGGATCAGATAGGTGGAAGCGTAAAGCCCGAAGCCGTACACGACGGTGACCAGTGCCGCCATCGCAAAGCTGCGCTCGGCAAACAGATCGAGCGACACGATGGGCGCCGCGGCACGCCGGGCATGGCGCACGAAAGCGACGACACACAGCATCGACAGCGCCAGCAGGGCCAGCGTGCGCGCCGCAAGCAGGCCATGGCCGCGCAGGCTGGCGATGAAATCGATCGCCAACAGCGAGGCCGCACACAGGATCGCCACGCCCAACCAGTCGAAAGGCCGCGGCGGCGACGGTTCGTGGCGCGGCAGCAGGTACAGGCCCATGATGCCGGCAACGACGCAGAACGGCAGGCTCATCAGGAAGATCGACGGCCAGCCGAAGCGGTCGAGCAGCACGCCCGCCAGCGCAGGCGCCACCGCTGGCGCCAGCACGATGCCGAAGCCCAGCATGCCATGCGCCCGCCCCTGGCTCCCGGCCGGGAACAGGCGCATCACCGCCAGCATCGGCAAGGGCTGCAGCAGCCCCGCAGCCACTCCCTGCACGATGCGCATGGCGACGACGAAGCTGAAGCTGTCGCCCAGCGCACCGGCAACGCTGCTGGCCCCAAGCACCAGATTGGCACCGAGGAAGAGGCGCCGGAAGCCGATGCGGTCCAGCACCCAGGGCGTGGGCAGCATGGCCACGGTGAGCGCGGCCATGCTGCCCGTGATCGCCCACTGCACCTGATGCTGACCCAAGCCGAAGAACGCACCCAGCGCCGGAACCGCGACGTTGAAGCTCGTCGTCGCCAGCACCGCGGCGATGGTGCCCAGCCCCACCACCGTCAGCGCCAGCCATTTGAAGGCCGGGCCATGCTGGGCGCGCAGCTCTTCGCCCGTCCGGACCTGAGGCAGCCAGCGCACGCGCAGGGTGCCTCAGGCCTCGATCATGCTCAGGTCGCCGTAGCGCTGCACGTGGAAGTCGCCGTCGCCCAGGCTGGCCTGTGCGACGCGGATGCGCTTGAGGTGGAGACCGACGTCGAGCTCGTCGGTGACACCCATGCCGCCGTGCATCTGCACCGCCTCGCGGCTGATGCGGTGGGCCGCGTCGCCGGCCTTCCACTTGGCGAGGCTGGCCATGCGCGCGCGTGCGGCGGCGTCGAGCGCCGGGTCGTCCATCGCCGCCAGCCCGGCCATCACCGCGCTGCGTGCGAGCTGCAGGTGGGCGTAGCACCACGCGGCGCGGTGCTGCAGGGCCTGGAAGCTGCCGATCGGTACGTCGAACTGCACGCGCGTCTTCAGGTACTCGACGGTGGTGTCGAACAGGCTCTGCGTGGCGCCCAGCAGCTCGGCCGCCAGGCACACCCGGCCGCGGTCCAGCGCCGCGTCGAGCGCGGCGAAGCCCTCGCCCTCCGCGCCCAGCAGCGCTGCGGCGTCGACACGCACCTCGTTCAGCACCAGCGTGGCGTAGTTGCGCGAGTCCAGCGTCTTCATCGGCGACAGCTGCACGCCGACCGCATCGGCGGCGACGATGAACAGGCTGATGCCGCCCCGCTCGCCTGGCTGGCCGCCCGTACGCGCAGCGACGATGAAGGCATCCGCCCCCACGCCGTCGGCGACGAAGGCCTTGCTGCCGGTGAGCACGTAGCCATCGCCTGCGCGCGTGGCGCGCAGCGCGACCGCGGCCGGGTCGTGGCGCGGCGTTTCGTCCACCGCCAGCGCGATGCGCTTGTCGCCACCGATCAGCGCCGCCATCCACTCCGCCTGCTGCGCTTCGGAGCCGGCGAGCTCGATCACCGAACCGCCGAGCACGACGCTCGACAGCAGCGGCGAGGCCGACAGGTTGCGGCCGATCTGCTCGAACACCGCACCCAGGCCCTTGCAGCCAAAGGCGAGGCCACCGAGCGCCTCGGGGAAGGGAATCGCGCTCCAGCCCATGTCGACCATCTCGCGCCACAGCGCGGCATCGAAGCCCCCTGCCACATCCTCATCGCGCAGCTTGCGCTGGGCGGTGACCGGGCTCTTCGCCATCAGGAACTCGGCGGCGGTGTCGGCCAGCAGTTGCTGCTCTTCGGAATAAACCAGACTCATGACGCGCTGCTCCTCACTTACCCTGCTTGCCGCCGTTGCCGCTGTTGCCTTCGGGCAACTCCAGCACGCGCTTGGCGATCACGTTCAACTGCACCTCGGACGAGCCGCCGGCGATGGTCTGCGCAAAGCTGCCCAGCCACGCCTTGGTGAGCGCCAGCTCCTGCGCCTCGAAGGCGTCGCCTTCCCAGCCCAGGGCGCGGTGGCCGAGCACGTCGACCAGCACCTCGAACTTGTCCTTCTCCTGTTCGGAGTGCACCAGCTTCATGATCGACATCAGCCCGGACACGTTCTTGCGCGCACGCGCTTCCTCGCCCATGCGCTGGGCGGTGAGGCTGTAGGCCATCTCGTCCATCGCCGTCGCATACACGCGCTGGCGCAGCGCAACGTCGGCCGGCGAGGACGCATCCTGCGCCGGCAGGTAGTTGCCGGCAATCGACAGCAGGTCGAAGTGGGTCGGCAAGGCGAACTCGCCGAACTTGGACATCGCCCGCCGCTCGTGCTGCAGGAGCGCCTTGGCCAGGGTCCAGCCGCCGTTGAGCGGGCCGATGAGCTGGCCCTTGGGCACCTTCACGTTGTCGAAGAAGACCTGGCAGAAGGACGACTTGCCGCTGATGAGGTCGATCGGCCGCGCCTCGATGCCCGGCGAGGCCATGTCGACCACCAGCAGGCTGATGCCCTGCTGCTTGGGCACGTCGGGGTTGGTGCGCACCAGCATGTACATCCAGTCGGACTTGTCGCCGTAGGAGGTCCAGATCTTGGTGCCATTGACCACGAAGTGGTCGCCGGCATCGACCGCGCTGGTCTTGAGGCTGGCAAGGTCGGAGCCGGCGTTGGGCTCGGAGAAGCCCTGGCACCAGCGGATCTCGCCGCGCGCCATCGGCGGCAGCAGCTCGCGCTTCTGTGCCTCGCTACCGAACTCGAGGATCACCGGGCCCAGCATCCAGATGCCGAGGTTGATCTGCGGCGGGCGGCAGCGCAGGCGGCGCATTTCGGCCTCGAGCACCGCGTTCTGCTCCGGCGTCAGCCCGCCGCCGCCATACTCGGCCGGCCAGTCGGGGCAGAACCAGCCCTTGTCGCGCATGCGCTCGAACCACAGGCGCTGGTCCTCGTGCTTGAACTCGACCGTGCGCCCGCCCCATACCAGCTCGCCGTCGGGCATCGCGGTGCGCATCGAGGGCGGGCAGTTGGCCTCGAGCCAGGCCCGGGTCTCGCGGCGGAAATCTTCGAGGGTGCTCATGTCTTCTTCCTGTGCGGGGTTCAGCGCGAACGCGGCATGCCGAGGCCGAACTGTGCCACCAGTTCGCGCTGGATCTCGTTGGTGCCGCCGCCGAAGGTCAGCGTGACCGAGGCGCGCACTTCGTACTCGAGCTCGCCGAGCAGGGCGGCTGCGGCCGAGCCTTCGCGCACCAGGCCGCTGGCGCCGACGATCTCGGACAGCTTGCGCAGGATATCGACCACCGACTCCGAACCGTACACCTTGGTGGCCGAAGCCAGCGCCACGTCCATGTGGCCGCGCTCGAGGTCGGCGGCGATGCGGAAGTTGATCAGCCGCATGGCCTCGATCTTTGCGTAGCACTCGGCGAGCAGGCTGCGCACCCAGGCCGCATCGACCGCGCGGCGGCCGTTCTCGTCCCGGGCCTTGGCCCACAGCAGTACGCGGCGGAACAGGGCGACGACCTTGTCCGACCACGAGCCCAGGCCCAGGCGTTCGTGGTTGAGCTGGGCGGTGATCAGCTTCCAGCCGCCGTTGAGCTCACCCACCAGCATGTCCCTGGGCACCTTGACGTTGTCGTAATAGGTGGCGGCGGTGGGGTTGCTGCAGGTGGGGATGACGGTGTGCGAGAAGCCTTCGGCCGTGGTGTCCAGGATCAGGATGGACACGCCCTTGTGGCGCGGCAGGTTGGGGTCGGTGCGCGCGGCGAGCCAGACGTAGTCGGCGGCCTCGGCGCCCGAGGTCCACAGCTTGTTGCCGTTGACCACGAAGTGGTCGCCTTCGAGCCGCGCGCTGGTCTTGAGCGTGGCGAGGTCTGAGCCCGCCTCCGGCTCCGAATAACCGATGGCGAACATGATCTCGCCGGCGGCGATGCCGGGCAGGAACTTCTTCTTCTGCAGCTCGGTGCCCGCCTCCATCAGCGCCGGGCCGACCGTGCTGATGGTGACGAAGGGCAGCGGCGCGCCGGCGATGTTGGCCTCTTCAAAGAAGATCAGCTGCTCGGTGGCGGCATAGCCCTGGCCGCCGTGCTCCTTGGGCCAGCCCACCGCCAGCCAGCCGTCCGCGCCCATCTTGCGGATGGTGTTGCGGTACAGCTCGCCGCCTTCCTTGCCGCGCAGCTCGCTGCGCAGCTCGGGGGTCATCAGGGTCTGGAAGTAATCGCGCACCTTCAGGCGCAGCGCGTGTTGTTCCGGGGTCAGATCGACGAACATCGTTCGTTCTCCTTCGCTCAGGCGACGCCGAGGATGAGGCCGCTGGTGGGCACGCCGGTACCGGCGGTGACCAGCACGTTCTCGACATCGGCCACCTGGTTGGCGGCCGTGCCACGTACCTGGCGCACCGCCTCGGCGACGCCGTTCATGCCGTGGATGTAGGCCTCGCCGAGCTGGCCGCCGTGGGTGTTGATCGGCAGCTTGCCGCCGCGGGCATGCTCGCCGGCACGGATGAAGTCCTTCGCCTCGCCACGCTTGCAGAAGCCGAACTCTTCCAGCTGCGGCAGCACGAAGGGGGTGAAGTGGTCGTAGATGACGGCGGTCTGGAAGGCGTCGGGGCCGAGGCCGGACTGGGCGTAGAGCTCCTTGGCCACCACGCCCATCTCCGGCAGGCCGGTGATGTCGTCGCGGTAGTAGGAGGTCATGCTCTGCTGGCCTTCGGTGATGCCCTGCGAGCCGGCCTTGATGATGACCGGCTTCTGCTTGAGGTCACGGGCGCGCTCGGCCGAGGTGATGACCATCGCCACCGCACCGTCGGATTCCTGGCAGCAGTCGAGCAGACGCAGCGGCTCAGCGATCCACTTCGAGGCCTGGTGATCTTCCAGCGTGATCGGCTTGCCGTAGAAGAAGGCGGCCGGGTTGGTGGCGGCGAAGTCGCGCACGGCGACCGACACGCGGCCGAAGTCCTCGCTGGTGGCGCCGTATTCGTGCATGTAACGCTGGGCGAACATGCCCACCCAGGCGGCCGGGGTGTGGAAGCCGTAGGGCATGTACCAGCCGTAGTTCACGTTCTCGAAGATCGGCGTGTCGCCAAAGCCGTAGGTGCCGGTGCCGAAGCGGTACCACGAACGCTCGTTCATCGCGCGGAACACCACCACCACCTTGGCCAGGCCGGTGGCCACCGCCATCGCGGCATGCACCACCGGCGCGCAGGCGGCGCCGCCGCCGTGCGGGATCTGCGAGAAGAACTTGACGTTCTTGCAGCCGAGCAGGCGCGCGATCTCGTAGTCGGGCACCTTGTCCATGGTGTAGGACGAGAAGCCTTCGACCTCGGAGGGGTCGATGCCGGCATCGGCCAGCGCGGCCAGGGTGGATTCCATGGCCAGGCGCAGCTCGGTGCGGCCGGAGTTCTTGGAGAATTCGGTCGCGCCCAGGCCAACGATGGCGGCGCGGCCGGAAAGGGACATATCCGTCATGTGTTCGGTTCTCCGCGTGTCAGGGCAGCACCAGCGTGGCCGTGCCGGTCACGTGGCTGCCCATCGAGTTCTTGCCCTTGAGGGCGACGTCCACCTCGCGGCTGGCCGCATCGGTGCGGACGACCTCGCCGCTGAAAGTCATGGTGTCGCCCGGGTAGTTGGGCGCGCCGAGCTTGATCCGGAGATCCTTGAAGCGCGCCGCCGGACCGGCCCAGCCTTCCACGAAGCGCTGGGTGAGGCCGCTGGTGGTGAGGATGTTCATGAACACGTGCGGCGAGCCGAGCTGCTGGGCGGCTTCCATGTCGTGGTGGCCGGGGAAGTAGTCGCGGGTGGCGATCGCCGCCGAGGCGATCAGCGTCGTGGTGATCGGGATCGCCAGCTCGGGCAGCGCCTCGCCGAGGCGCACGTCGTCAAAGCGCTTGCTGTTCTTCGAGGTCATATTTCCATCCCAGCTTGTCGTTGTTGGCGAGCCAGTCGCCGAGTCGTTCGAGCGTGGCGGCGCTGCCGCCCAGGGTGATGCCGAGCGCGCGGCTCCAGTACAGGTAGCGGTGGATCGGGTAGGTCAGATCGACGCCGATGCCGCCATGCACGTGCTGCGCCTTGTGGCCAACGAGGTGGCCGCATTCGCTGGCGAGGTACTTGACCGCCAGCGCCTCGGACGGCGACGGCAGGCCGGCATCCAGGCGATACACCAGCTGCCACAGCGCGGAGCGCAGCGCCTCGATGGCGATGTGGGCGTCGGCCATGCTCATCTGCACGGCCTGGAAGGTGGCGATGGCGCGGTCGAACTGGCGGCGGTCGTTGATGTACTCGACCGTGCGGCGTACCTGCTCGGTGCTCACGCCCAGCTGCAGCGCGGCCAGCGCGGCGATCGCTCGCTGCTCCAGCCAGGGCAGCGCGGCCTCGGGCAGCACTGCGTCCGCCGCAAGGCGGTGGGCGTTGAAGCCGAGGTCGGCGACCGCCTCGCGATGCGTGAACACGCCCGGTACTTTCTCGATGCCGGCTGCACGCAGGTCCACCGACACCAGGCGGGGGCCGTCGTCGGTCTCGGCCAGCAGCAGCGCGCGGCACACTTCCGCACCCAGCGCCACGGCGGCCACCTTGCCATCCAGCACCCAGCCGTCGCCCTCGCGGCGGGCATTGAGCGCGATGCCGTGGGCACGCGCCGCGGCACCGAGCGCCAGCGTGATCATCAGCTTGCTCTCGGCGGCGGCCGTAGCGACCTCGGTCCCGCTGGCGCCACCGAAGCGCGCCAGCGTGGCGGCGGCGAGCTGGTGGCGCCACAGCGGCACATGGCCGAGGCCGCGCCCCTGGGCCTCGAGCACCAGCATCAGCTCGGTCATGCCCAGCCCGCTGCCGCCCGCTTGCTCGGGAATGGCCAGCGCATGCAGGCCGGTTTCGACGCACTGCTTCCACAGGTCGGCCATGAAGGGCTCGCCGGCGGTATCGAAGGCGCGCAGGCGGTCGTCGGTGCACAAGTCACCGAACAGGCTGCCTGCCATGTCGGCGATGGCGCGCTGGTCGTCAGTCAGTTGGAAATCCATGCTCTTCTCCTCAGGCCGCAACCGGGCGGAACATCGGCAGGGTCAGCTCGCCGTCGTCGAAGGACTGGAACTCGACCTGCACGCGCTGGCCGATCTTGACCTCGTCGCGCTTGACGCCGACCAGGCCGGCGATCAGGCGCACGCCCTCGTCGAGTTCGATGAGGCCGATCGGGTTGGGATGCTCGAAGGGCGGCACCTCGGGGTAGTGCATGACGACGAAGGAGTAGATGCTGCCCTTGCCGGAAGCCTCGACCGTGTCCCAGTCGAAGGAATGGCACTTGATGCACACCGGCGCAGGCGGATGGCGCAGCGTGCCGCAGCTGGTGCAGCGCTGGATCAGCAGCTTGCCGGCGGCGGCGCCTTCCCAGAAGAAGCGGGTGTCGTCGCTGACGCCCGGCTTGGGACGCTTGAACTTGGGTACCGCAGGCGCCGCGCCCTTCTCCACCGGCTTGGGCACGTTGGCGGGGCGGAACTTGAAGACGCGGAACAGCAGCTGGCCGACCCGCTCGTCGCCACCGGGCTTCTGCGAGAAGAAGCTCATGATGAGGGTGACGAAGTAGCCGGTGCCGAGCGCGGTGGTCTTCTCCTCGCCGACCGCATCCAGGCGGGTCGTGTAGTAGAGCTTTTCACCCAGCGTCACGTAGCGCTCGAAGCTGAGGTCGGAATTCACCGCCACCACCGAGGGGTAGCCGTGCGCTTCCATGATCTTGAGCACTTCGTAAGGGTTTTCGTCAGTCGAACCCGGCGCGTAGTTATTCATTTGCAGGCCTTCGAGACACCAGGCCTGCAGCATTGCCGGCGGCGCCACGATGCCGCCGAACTCGGTGGTGGCGGCGTAATCCGCATCGAGGTAGAGCGGGTTATCGACGCCCATCACCTCGCACCACTGGCGGATCATCGGCGCGTTGACCTCGTCCCAGGCGTAGACGCGACCGTACTCGCGACCCACCTTGGCACGCACTTCGGACATCCATTCCTGTTCAGCCAAGTTCGTCTCCTGCTGTTGTGTGAGGCGCGCCCGATCGACGGCGGCGCCTGCGGGACCCTGCCGCGACCAGCGGCGCGCATGCATCTGGTGATGCGTCGCAGCTTTTCGCAGCGCTTGCAGCGAGTCTAAGAGCAGGACCCTCGGCGACACTTCGTCTGAACGGACGATGGACAAGGCAAGCGAAACCCGACATTCGGCAGCGAACCGGGTGCCGATCGCCGGCCTCCGTTTCCGAGCCCGCTTTAGTCCCATCGGACGATGTGTCCCCACCCCCCGGGCCCGACCATCCGCCCGACAGAACAAGGCGGCGCGCATCCGCATGCGCTGCATACGGAGACAGCCCATGGATTCACGTACCGACACGCGCTCAGCCTGGGCGGTGTATGCCGCGCTGCTGTTCGGCACCTTCATCACCATCGAGGCTGCCGCCTTCCAGGCCCCTGCGCTGCCGAGCGTGACCCGGCATTTCGGCATCCCGGTGAACATGTCGGCGCTGATCCTGATCCTGTACTCGCTGGCACTGACCGTGTTCGCGCCGATCATGGGCCGCCTGGGCGACCAGTACGGGCGCAAGCGGGTGATCACGATCGGCATGCTGGTGTTCGCAGTGTCGGAGTTCGCCGCCGCCTGGGCGCCCAACTTCGGGTTCTTCCTCGGCGCCCGCTTCGTCCAGGGCCTGGGCGCGGCCTGCATCCTGCCCGGCGTGTTCGCGTATGCGGCGCACCTGTTCCCAGACAACAAGCGCGGCCTGGCGCTGGGCATCCTCGCCTTCACGATGACTTTCGGCGCGGCCTCGGGCGGCCTGCTCGGCGGCCTGCTGATCGACCGCCTGGGCTGGCCCAGCGTGTACTGGATCAGCGGTGCGCTCACCCTGGTCGGCCTCGTCCCCGTGCGCATGCTGGTGCCCGAGATCGCCCCCGCCAAGCACCAGGCCGCCTTCGACTACACCGGTGCGATGCTGCTGTTTGCCGTCATCGCCTCGCTGCTGTCGCTGCCCACCTGGGCAACCAACTTCGGCAAGGAATCGCCCATCACCTGGGCCATCGTGGTCGTGGGCATCAGCGCGCTGGTGGTGCTGTGGCGCCACAGCAAGCGCGCGCCGAACCCGGTGATCGACCTCGGCATCCTGTCGCGCGGCGCCTTCGCCACGCCCTCGGCGATCTACTGGCTGCACATGATCTTCTCCAGCGGCGTCGTCTACTCGCTGGCCTTCTTCATCAACAGCCGCCCGGGCGGCACGGCCGCGCAGTTCGGCTTCGTCACCCTGTTCCTGTACGGCAGCGGGCTCATCAGCTCGCCGATCGCAGGCAAGCTGGTCGACCGCATCGAGCCGCGCGTGCTGGTCATCATCGCCATGCTCGCCAGCCTGGGCGGCACCCTGCTCTTCCTCAACATCGACGTCACCACGCCGCTGTGGATGGTGATCGCGGTAGCCTGCATCATGGGCCTGTCGATCGGCTGCAACACCCCGGCGATCATGAAGCTGGCCCTGGGCGCGGTGCCCGCCAAGAACATGGGCGCCGGCAGCGGCCTGTTCAGCATGTTCCGCGACCTCGGCAGCCCCACCGGCTCGTCGCTGTCGCTGGCGGTGTTCGGCGCCAGCCTGGCCTACGCCACGCAGGACGCAATCAGCCGCCAGACCGAAGCGCTAGGGCTCGACACGGCGAGCCTGGAGGCGCTGGCCCGCGCCGCAGGGAGCCGGGCTCGCGAGCTGCCCGCCGAAGTCGCCACCCGCCTGGGCGAGGCCGGCCTGTCGGCCAACACCGTGCTCGCCGAAGCCAACATCGCCGGCCTGAATACCGCCCTCACCAACGTGGGCTACATGCTCCTCGGCCTCATCGGCCTGGCACTGGTCCTGAGCCTGCGCCTGGCGCGCACGCGCGCGGCGGCGGTGACGGGGGACGCGCAGGCGCGGGTGGGTTGAGAGGATGCTTGGGAAATGCCCGGTCAAGCGACGTCGCGGCGCGCGCTGCCGGACCAGAGACTCAGGCGCCGGAAAGCGGCTTTCCGTCGTGGGTGATACTCAGGACACCGTCGGTCGTGAAGTTGAGCGCGATGCTGTCGTAGTGACGATTTGCGGAGAAGAGATAGTGGTACTTCGCGACCACAGCGTCGATCTGGGTCTGCGATGTGGCCGCCGCGTATTCGCGCTGGAAGGGAATGGACTTGTTCATCTCAACCACATGCGACGTCAGCGCTGAAGTCGTGCGTAAGGCCCGCTCCATCGCCGGGTTGTCTTTCAGGGCCTGTTTGAACTCCGCCGCATAGGGGTAATCAGCCGGCAGCTCGATCTGCCCCATGCTGTCGTATGTCATGCTCGCTGGTGGCGTCGGGATGCCCTTGTCGGCCAGGAAACCCGGCATGTGCGCCGAAAGGTAGTTCGACAGGGCTTCGATGTTCTTCTGGCTCGGAAGCAGTAGCGGCACGGAATCCAGATCCACGCCATCACTGCCCTGTGGCGCGAAGTAGGACTCGATGTCGAGATCCATCCTGCCTTTCGTGGTGTCGAATGCGGTCTTGACGTTGTTACCCGCGGAAACTGCAGGCTTGCCCTGGTTCTCGACACTCGCATAGAGATCGCGTGCAGCCTGAGAGATGCTGACCGTGTCGGCAGTATTTGCCGGCGACGCGGCTGCGTGTTGCCGGTTCGATTGCGAAAGCGCCATCGAAGCGGCATAGAGAAGGACCGACGAAGCGGAATGAACGTTCATGGCACGCCTTTGCATCCGGAATGCACAAAACGAATGCAAATTTCATGCCTGATGGTCATAAAGCGTCATCCTGATTGACTGCACGCCAGCAGCGCCGGCCAACCCCCGCTTCTTAATGGATTGACACCGCTGCCCTTCTGCATGGCAGGGCGAGCCATCGACTGGCACCTCGACCCGGGCCGGTCGAGTGCGTGCTGGCAGGTATCAATTCAGGACGCCGATACGCAAGCGTAGATGATCGATGAGTGATCCAAGAGGCACGGGGTCGTCACACCCCCCCTGCTGGACTAGTCGAGGCGCGAATCGACATTTCGGCACCTGGACATCGAGGTCGAAGACGCGCCAGACACCTCCAAGAAGATCGAGATATGAGCGTCGAGTAGCTGCTTACGGCGATGATGCCGAAGGGGTACTATCGGCCATCAGCCGTCTGTCAATCTTTGCGTGCCTCGGTCATTCGAGCGTCGGGTTGGCCCGGCAAGCTGCCGCTACGACCAAACCCATACTGCGGGGACCCACGAACCTTGCCTACGTCGCCGTTGGTAGTGTTCCGAGGGATGTGCAGTACCCCGGACGCGCTCTGGATCGTCACACGCCCCCTGTGAGTGAAGAGAAGTGAGTACGCGTGCGAAATCGGCCGTGTTAGGATTCGCGGCCATGCGCCGGCTTCTTGTCCTTTTCGTCACGCTGATTTCCCTGCTTTGCCAGTCGATGGCAGTGGCGCGCGTGGACGCGGCCAACAGTTTGCCATCCGATCCGGAGCACGCAGCGCTGCACTGGCAGGCGACGGGTCACCATCACCACCACGACGGTTCGTTCCACCAGGATCAATCGGACGAATCGCTGCAACACGTCTCCGGCGACCACGTTGGCGGTCACGTCGAGTTGCTGTGCTCGATCTCTCACGTGCTCCCGCCTGCAGGCTCGGTCCTGCCGTCCGAGTGGCACGATGCTGCCGTTCCCGGCCCCTTCCCGGACGGCCTGCTCAGGCCGCCTAGTCTGCGCTCCTGAAACCCTGCGTGGCAGGCGTCCCCCCCACGGACCCTGCCCCTGAACCAGCCAGCTCGCACCGTCCCGCTTTCCATCGCTGCGGGCGCGTTCGCGTGCTTGGCTGACCCCCACGCAACTTTCAGGATCATCGTGAGACCATCTTTCTGGCTATCTGCCTGCGTCGTCGCCGGCAGCATGGTCGGTGGGCCTTGCTGGGCCCAGCCGAGTGCTTCCGTGCACGACCGCCCCTTGGCGGCCACCTCCCCCGAGCCTTCCCTTGCGGCCGAGCGCGTGCCGCTGCGTGTCGCACTGGATGCTGCCTGGCAGCGCGCCGTCGTGGCCCGGGAAGCCGAGGGGCAGCTGCGTCGCACCGACGCCGAGCGCCTCGCCTCCCAGTCCCTGTGGGCAGCCCCGCCGTCGCTCACCCTGAGCCATCGCAACGACCGCCTGCAAAGCAATGATGGCGCCCGCGAGACCGAGCTGGGCGTCGCCTTGCCACTGTGGCTCCCCGGCCAGCGTGATGCGCACCAGGGCGTGAGCGCTGCGGCCTCGGCGCAGGCGGCCTCTGCCGAGCAGGCGGCGCGACTGCAACTGGCGGGCGAGTTGCGCGAGCAGGCATGGGCATGGGCCAGCCTCGCGGCCGAGGTCGCGCAGGCCGAGGGCCAGGTCCAGTCCCTGCAGCGGCTTGCGGACGACGTCGGGCGCCGGGTGCGCGCCGGCGAACTGGCCCGCGCCGATGCGCTGGCCGCACAGGCCGAGCACCTGGCGGCCGGGAC
>NZ_AMXB01000049.1:0-28373 GCF_000310125.2 Thauera sp. 27 | reverse complement strand
GCCCGGGGGGCCATGAAGTCGGCGTTGTGCAGGCCGGGGGGGGGGGTGTGGGCGTTCATGGGTTTCTCCTGTCGATTCGGTTGGGGTGGCGACGGCTCATTGCACGCCGCCCATGCACAGATACTTGACCTCGAGGTAGTCCTCGATGCCGTACTTGGAACCTTCGCGGCCGAGCCCGGAGGACTTCATGCCGCCGAAGGGCGCGACCTCGGTCGAGATGATCCCTGTGTTGATGCCGACGATGCCGTACTCGAGCGCCTCCCCGACCCGCCACACGCGGCTCATGGAGCTTGCGTAGAAGTACGCGGCCAGGCCGAACTCGGTGTCGTTGGCCATGCGGATCGCCTCGGCCTCATCCTTGAAGCGGAAAAGCGGTGCCACCGGGCCGAAGGTCTCCTCGCGCGCCACCTTCATCGCCGGGGTCACATCGACCAGGATGGTGGGCTCGAAGAAGCTGCCCCCGAGCGCGTGGCGCTTGCCGCCGGCGAGCACGCGCGCGCCCTTCTCCACCGCATCGGCGATGTGCTCCTCGACCTTGGCCACCGCTTTCATGTCGATCAGCGGGCCCTGAGTGCTGCCCTCGGCCAGGCCGTTGCCCACCTTCAGGCGCGCCACCGCGGCGGCGAGCTTGGCGGCGAAGGCGTCATAAACGCCGTCCTGCACGAGCAGGCGGTTGGCGCACACGCAGGTCTGTCCGGTGTTGCGGTACTTGGAGGCGAGCGCGCCCTCGACTGCGGCGTCGAGGTCTGCGTCGTCGAACACGATGAAGGGGGCGTTGCCGCCGAGCTCGAGCGAGAGCTTCTTGATGCTAGGCGCGCACTGCGACATCAGCTTGACGCCGATCTCGGTGGAGCCGGTGAAGGTGAGCTTGCGCACGATCGGGTTGGCGGTGAGCTCGCCGCCGATCTCGGCCGCGCCGCCGGTGACCACGCTGAACACACCCTTGGGAATCCCGGCGCGCTCGGCGAGCACCGCCAGCGCGAGCGCCGAGTACGGCGTCTGCGTCGCGGGCTTGAGCACCATCGTGCACCCGGCCGCGAGCGCAGGACCGGCCTTGCGCGTGATCATCGCCGCCGGGAAGTTCCACGGCGTGATCGCCGCGCACACGCCAATCGGCTCCTTGGTCACGACGATGCGCTTGTCGGGCTGGTGACCGGGGATCACGTCGCCGTAGATACGCTTGCCTTCCTCTGCGAACCACTCGATGAAGGAGGCGGCGTAGAGCACCTCGCCGCGCGCCTCGGCGAGCGGCTTACCCTGCTCGCAAGTCATCAGCACGGCGAGGTCTTCCTGGTTGGCGAGGATGAGTTCGAACCAGCGCCGCAGGATCTTCGCGCGCCCCCCGGCGGTCAGCGCGCGCCACGCCGGCCACGCCGCATTGGCGGCCTCGATGGCACGCCGCGTCTCGGCCTCGCCCATGCGCGGGATAGTGCCGAGCATCTCGCCCGTGGCCGGGTTGCTGATGCTCACGGTAGCGCCGTCGTCGGCGTCGATCCACTGCCCATCGATGTAGCAGCGGGTGCGGAGGAGGTCGGGATCTTTCAGGTTCAGGCTCATGGTCGGGTTCCGTCGAGTAGTCGGGGGAGTACTTCGGTGTCTTCGAGTCGATACAGGGGGCTCAGCGGCGCGCGCCGCGCATGCGCTCGGCACGCCGGCGCAGCCATTCGAGGGTCATTAGCATCAGCGTCGACAGCACGATCAGGATGGTCGCGACCGCGGCGATGGTCGGGCTGATGTTCTCGCGGATACCGGCGAACATCTGGCGCGGCAGCGTCGCCTGTTCGGGGCTGGCGAGGAAGAGCGTCACCACGACCTCGTCGAAGGAGGTGGCGAAGGCAAACAGGCCGCCCGAGATGATCCCGGGTGCGACCATCGGCAGGGTGACGCGGAAGAAGGTGGTGATCGGGTTGGCGCCGAGGCTGGAGGCCGCACGCACCAGGTTGAAGTCGAAGCCCTGCAGCGTCGCCGTCACCGTGGTGACGACGAAGGGCACGCCGAGGATGGCATGCGCCAGCACCAGGCCGGTGTAGCTGCCGGTAAGTCCGAGCGGGGCAAAGAAGATGTACATCGCCACCCCGATCACCACCACCGGCACCACCATCGGCGAGATCAGCACCGCGGTAAGCAGGGCCTTGCCGGGAAACTCGGCGCGCACCAGGCCGATCGAGGCCAGCGTGCCGAGCACCATCGCCAGCAGGGTGGCGAGCGGCGACACGATCAGGCTGTTCATCAGCGCCCGACGCCAGGCCGGCGAGGTTGCGAACTCTTCGTACCAGCGCAGCGAGAAGCCCGACATCGGGTACATCAGAAAGCTGTCGGCGTTGAAGGACAGCGGCACGATGACCAGGATGGGCAGGAACAGGAAGGCCAGGATCAGCCCGACCAGCCCGCGCATGCCGTAATACCATGCCCGTTCCACGGGCGAAGCGTAGGGTTGCAGCATCGTCGTCGTCCTCAGCGTGCCTTCATGTACTTGACCCGGGTCGGCCCGAGGTAGCGGGCATAGACCATGTACAGCAGCAGGGTCGCCGCCAGCAGCACCGCGGAGAGCGCGGCCGCCATGCCCCAGTTGATCGTCTGGTTGGTGTAGAAAGCGATGAAGTAGCTCAGCATCTGCTCCTTCGGGCCACCGAGCAGCGCGGGCGTGATGTAGTAGCCCATGCACATGATGAACACCAGCAGGCCGCCGGCGCCGATGCCGGGCAGGGTCTGCGGGAAGTAGATTTTCCAGAAGCTGCGGAAGGGCGGACAGCCGAGCGAGAGCGCTGCGCGCATGTACACCGGCGAGATGCCCTTCATCACCGAGTACAGCGGCAGCACCATGAAGGGCAGCAGGATGTGGACCATCGCCACATACACGCCGAAACGGTTGAAGAGGAGCTGGAGCGGACTGTCGGTGAGGCCCAGCCACATCAGCAGGCGGTTCACCAGGCCCTCGTTCTGCAGCAGCACAATCCAGGCCGCCACGCGCACCAGCACCGAGGTCCAGAACGGCAGCAGCACGAAGATCATCAGCATGTTGCTGTGGCGGGTGGACAAACTGGCCATCAGGTAGGCCACCGGAAAGCCGAGCGTCAGGCAGCACACGGTGACGATCAGGCTCATCCAGAAGGTACGCAGCAGCACGTCCACATAGATGCGCTCGTCATCCGGCGCGGTGACGATGTTGCCGTCGGCGTCGATCACGCGGTCGATCGCGGCGAGCAGGTAGAAGGGTGTCAGCGCGCCGCCGGCGCGGTGGATCGCCTGCCAAGTGGCGAGTTCGCCCCACTGCGCGTCGACCGCGATCAGCGCCTCGCGAGCCGGCACGGCGCCATCGAGCGGCAGCTTGCGCGCAGTCTTCATGATCAGGCTACGGTAGCCCGCATTCTCGCGGTTCAGGCGCTTGGCGATCGCGGCAATCGCCGGTGAGCCCTTGGCCGCGGCGAGCTCGTCAGCGAGCGCACGGAACGCGGGCTCGGCCGGCGGCGTGCGTCCGTCCCAGTCCTTGAGCACGGCGAGTGTGCGCGGCAGGTTGTCGTGGATCTCAGGGTTGGCGACGCCGATCGTCAGCAGCGAGCCGATCGGCCAGATGAAGGCCACCAGAACGACCAGCGCGAGCGGCAGGATAAGGGCGCCGAAGAGCAGGTTGCGGCGGCGCTCGGCCCGGCGCAGGCGCTTCTTCAACGGCGTACCGTCGCCCTCGGCGGGCAAGGTTACGGCAGCGGAGGTGTCGACGGCAGTGCTCATGGACTTGTCCACTCGGTCAGATGGAGACGGTGGCCGCGCATCGCGGCCACCACCGCGGACCGGACGCCCGCGGCGGCACAGGCAGCGTTCAGCGCGCGGCCCAGGCGTTGAAGCGCTGCTCGAGGTTCTCGCCGTGCTCGACCCAGAACTCGGTGTCGGTCGGCATTGCGCCCTTCATGTTCTCGGGCGAGGTCGGCAGACCAGCGGCGACTTTGGCGTCGATCGCCGAGACCGCCTTGAGGTTGACCGGGCCATAGGCGATCTCGCCCGAGAACACCGCCTGGTTCTCCGGCTGGCTGGCGAAGCGGATGAACTTGAGCGCCTCGGCCTTATTCGGCGAGCCCTTGGGGATGGTCCACGAATCGACGTCGTAGATGCTGCCGTTCCACACCACCTTCAGGTTCTTGCCCTCGACCTGCGCAGCGGAGATGCGGCCGTTGTAGGCGGCGCTCATGACCAGGTCGCCCGAGGCGAGCAACTGCGGCGGCTGCGCGCCGGCCTCCCACCACTGGATGTTCGCCTTGAGCGTGTCGAGCTTGGCGAAGGCGCGGTCGACGCCGGCGGGGGTGGCGAGCACCTTGTACACATCAGTGGTCGGCACGCCATCGGCGAGCAGGGCGAATTCGAGGGTGTACTTCGCGCCCTTGCGCAGGCCGCGCTTGCCGGGGAATTTATCCACGTTCCAGAAGTCGGCCCAGGACTGCGGCGCCTCCTTGAGGCGGTCTGCGTTGTAGGCAAGCGCGGTCGACCACACGAAGATGCCGACGCCGCATTCATTGACCGCCGCCGGCACGAAATCGGCCTTGTCGCCCACCTGCGCGAAGTCGATCTTCTCGAACAGCCCTTCCTCGCAGCCGCGCACCAACTCGGGCGACTCGACCTCGAGCACGTCCCAGGTCACGTTGCCCGCCTCGACCATGGCCTTCACCTTGGCCTGCTCGCCGTTGTATTCGCCGGCGACGACCTTGACCCCGCTGGCCTTGGCAAAAGGCGCGTAGTAGGCCTTGTCCTGAGCCTTCTGCGAGGCGCCACCGAAGGAGATGACGGTGATGTCGGCCGATGCGGAGCCAACGGCGCCACCGAGGGCGACAAGGACGGCGGCGCGAAGGATGGATGCGACGAGCTTCATGGTGTGTCTCCGGTTCTGGTTTTGTCGATGTTGCGGGTAAGGGCCGGCGGGCGGCCGGGATAGCGGATACGGCGGCGGTGGGTAGCGGCCGTGTCAGTGCGCGGCGGGCACGTCGAGCGCGCGGGTGTGCGCCGGGTCGAGCCCGACACGGATCGCATCGCCGGGACGCAGCGAGCGGTCGAACTCCGAGATCGGCGCCTTGATGGTGAATTCGTGCTTGCCAGCGAGTTCTACGCGCAGGCGAATCTGGTCGCCGAGGTAGATCAGCTCGCGGACGGTGGCGTCGAGCCGGTTGGCGCCCTCGCCGGCGAGCTGTACGCGCTCCGGACGCACCGCGATGCGGGCGCGGCCACCGGCACCGACATTGCCAGTGCGCGCGCGCAGCACCGTGCCGCAGTCGAGGCGCACGTCGCACTCTTCGCCCGCCACGGCCACCACGGTGCCGTCGAGCGCGTTGTTCTCGCCGATGAAGTCGGCAACGAAGGAGTTCGTCGGGTACTCGTACAGCGCCTCGGGGGCATCGATCTGCTGGATCACGCCGTGGTTGAACACGGCAATGCGGTCCGACATGGTCAGCGCCTCGCTCTGGTCGTGGGTGACGAAAACCACGGTGATGCCGAGTTTCTGCTGGATGTGCTTGATCTCGAGCTGCATGCGCTCGCGCAGGTTCTTGTCGAGCGCGCCGAGCGGCTCGTCCATCAGTACCAGTTGCGGATCGAACACGAGTGCGCGGGCGAGCGCGATGCGCTGCTGCTGGCCACCCGAGAGCTGCTGCGGATAACGGTTGCCGAAGGCATCGAGCTGCACCATACCGAGCGCGCGCTTCACCCGCGCCTCGACCTCGTTGGCCGCCAGCTTGCGCACCCGCAGCGGAAAACGCAGGTTGTCGGCCACCGTCATGTGAGGAAACAGCGCATAGTTCTGGAACACCATGCCGATGTTGCGACGGTAGGGCGGCACACGATTGATGACTTCGTCATCGAGACGAATCTCGCCGCCAGTGGGCGTCTCGAAGCCGGCCAGCATCATCAGGCAGGTGGTCTTGCCCGAGCCGGACGGCCCGAGCAGGGTGAGGAACTCGCCGCGGCGAATGTCGAGATTGAGGTCCCGGACGATCAGGGTTTCGCCGTCGTAGGTCTTCTGAACGTTGCGAAAGCTGACGTGGGGTGCCTGGCTGTTATGGACCGCTTCCATCTGTCTCCATCTCCTGAAAGGGGCGCCGTGCGTTCTGGCGATCGAATCCTAGGCCACGGATTGGCCCAAGCCTGATCCAATTGCTTATACTTCGATAGAACCAATTTTTGCTGCACCGCAATGGATTGCCGACTCAGCTGCGAGCTCATCGTCCAGGCCTACGGAGAGCAGGCCCCCTCCTCCAGCGCCCGCGCACGCCTCTACCTCGCCATCCGCGAGGCCATCATCGCGCGCCGGCTCGCCCCCGGCACCGCGCTGCCGCCCACGCGCACGCTGGCGGCGGACCTGGGCCTCGGGCGGAACACCGTGGTGCGGGTGTACGACCAGCTCATCGTCGAGGGCTACCTGGACAGCCGGGTAGGCTCGGGCACCTTTGTTTCCGACGCAGTAGCCGCCACTGCACCGCAGCAAAAACCACGGCGAATGGTCGGCACACGCAACGAGGGTTTGTCCCGAAGAGGCGGCCGGATCGGTGCCAATGCGTTGTCGAGCCGGGTGCAGGCGGGCGCATTCATGCCCGGCTTCCCGGATGTCACCCACTTCCCCTTCGCCACCTGGCGCAGGCTGGTTGCAAAGCAGATGCGGCTCGAGCAGCGCCACCTGGCGCAGTACGGCTATGGCGGCTACGGACCGCTGAAGCGGGTGCTTGCCGAATACCTGCGTGTAACCCGGATGATGTCGTGCAGGCCGGAGCAGGTCCTGATCCTGAACGGCTCGCACCAGGCGCTCGACCTGTGCGCACGCATGCTCGCCGACGTCGGCGACGTGGCCTGGATGGAGGATCCGGGCTACTGGGGGGCGCGCAACGTGCTGTCCGCCTGCGATCTGGCCATCCACCCGGTGCCGGTCGATGCTCAGGGCATCAACCCGCAGGAAGCCGACTGGGACCATCCGCCGCGCCTGATCTTCGTATCACCGTCGAGCCAGTATCCGACGGGGGCGGTGATGTCGCTCGAACGCCGGCTGCGACTGCTCGAATACGCCGAGAAGAACCGTATCTGGATCATCGAGGACGACTACGACAACGAGATCCGCTACCACGACCACCCGGTGGCCTCACTTTTCGGCCTATCGGCGGCACAGCGGGTGATCTACGTCGGCACCTTCAGCAAGGTCATGTATCCCGGCCTGCGCCTGGCCTATCTGGTGGTGCCGGAAGATCTCGTCGAGGCCTTCACCATCGGCAACGCCGAGCTCTACCGCGAGGGCCGCATGCTGGAGCAGGCGGCGCTGGCCGAGTTCATGGACGGCGGCCATTTCACCGCGCACATCCGCCGCATGCGTGGCATCTACGAGGAGCGCCGCGACCGCCTCATCGCGGTGCTGGAGCGCCACCTGGCCGGCATCGCCACGCCCGCCGGCGGCCTCGCCGGCCTGCACATCCCGGTGCGCTTCGAGCGCCCGCTCGACGACGTGCAGCTGGCTACCCAGGCGCTGCGCGAGGGCGTGGTGATGCGCCCTCTATCCCTGTATTCGATCGACCCTGCGAACAGGCGTCCGGGCATGAACCTCGGCTTCGCCGCGGTGCCGGTGGAGCAGATCGAAGCGCCCGCACTCAAGCTGGTGCGGCTCATCCACGGCCTGTTACCGGCCGGAAGCCTCTGAGCGCGGGCCTTGACGTCGTAATCAATCACGCGCTTGACCGATACGAGGGTCTTCCCGCCGCCTCCTTGTGTTCGCCTCGAGCGTTCTCCTGCCGCTTCAGACGACGCCGTCCGCGCGCAGGCGGGCGATCGCCGCGGCGTCGAGGCCGAGCGTGGCGGCGAGGATCTCGTCGGTTTGCTCGCCCAGCATCGGCGGCGGCAGGCGGTAATCCACCGGCGTAGCCGAGAGCTTCATCGGGCTGGCCACCAGCGGCACCTGGCCGGCGACCGGATGCGACATCGCCACCTTCATCCCGCGCGCCTGCACCTGCGGATCGGCGAAGACGTCAGCCAGGGTATTGATCGGACCGCAGGGCACGGCGAGCGCCTCGAGCCTGGCGATCCAATCCGCGGTGCTGCGCTCGACGGTGAGCTTCTTCAGCAGCGGGATCAGCGTGGCGCGATTGACGACGCGGGCGCGGTTGGTGGCGAAGCGTTCGTCGCTTGCGAGCTGTGGCGCGCCGGCGGCCGCGCAGAAGCGCGCGAACTGCCCGTCGTTGCCGATGGCAAGGATCATGTAGCCGTCGGCGGTGGGGAAGTCCTGGTAGGGCACGATGTTGGGGTGCGCATTGCCCAGCCGCTGCGGGCTCTGCCCGGTGGCGAGGTGGTTGCCCGCCTGGTTGGCGAGGCAGGCAACCTGCACGTCGAGCAGCGCCATGTCGATGTACTGGCCCTCGCCGCTCTTGTCGCGCCAGGCCAGCGCGGCGAGCACCGCGTTGGTGGCGTACAGGCCGGTGAGAATGTCGGTGAGCGCCACGCCCACCTTCATCGGGCCGCCGCCCTCCTCGCCGTCGGGCCGGCCGGTGATGCTCATCAGCCCGCCCAGCCCCTGTATCAGGAAGTCGTAGCCGGCGCGCGGCGCATACGGCCCGTCCTGGCCGAAGCCGGTGATCGAGCAATACACCAGGCGCGGATTGACCGCCTTCAGGCTGTCGTAGTCGAGGCCGTACTGCGCGAGGCCGCCGACCTTGAAGTTCTCCAGCACCACGTCGGATTCGGCGGCGAGCCG
The DNA here is from genome assembly GCF_000310125.2 of Thauera sp. 27. Taxonomy (NCBI): domain Bacteria; kingdom Pseudomonadati; phylum Pseudomonadota; class Betaproteobacteria; order Rhodocyclales; family Zoogloeaceae; genus Thauera; species Thauera sp. 27. Next base: position 19,669 of record NZ_AMXB01000049.1, on the reverse strand, counting down.
GCGCACCAGCGCCTGGCCCTCGGCCTGGGTTATGTCGATGGTGATCGAGCGCTTGTTGCGGTTGGCGCACAGGTAGTACGCCGCCACATTGGTGTCGGCGCCCTGCTCGTCCTTGAGCCAGGGCGGCCCCCAGCCGCGGGTGTCATCGCCGGCGCCGGGGCGCTCCACCTTGATGACGTCCGCGCCGAGGTCGGCGAGCATCTGCCCGGCCCAGGGACCGGCCAGGATGCGCGAAAGGTCTAGGACGCGGATGTGCGAAAGGGCGCCAGGCATCGGGGGTCTCCGGGGACTTAATTGCTGAACGCGGCGATGCCAGTGATGGCGCGACCGAGGATCAGGGCATGGACGTCGTGGGTGCCCTCGTAGGTGTTCACCACCTCCAGGTTCACCAGGTGGCGGGCGACGCAGTATTCGTCCGAGATGCCGTTGCCGCCGAGCATGTCGCGCGCGGTGCGGGCGATGTCGAGCGCCTTGCCGCAGGAGTTGCGCTTAATGATCGAGGTGATCTCGACCGGGGCGATGCCCTCGTCCTTCATGCGACCCACGCGCAGCACCGCCTGCAGACCGAGGGTGATCTCGGTGAGCATGTCGGCGAGCTTCTTCTGGATGAGCTGGTTGGCGGCGAGCGGACGGCCGAACTGGTTGCGGTCCATCGTGTACTGGCGGGCGGTCTCGTAGCAGGCCTCGGCAGCGCCGAGCGCACCCCAGGCGATGCCGAAGCGCGCCGAGTTCAGGCAGGTGAACGGCCCCTTGAGGCCGCGCACGGTGGGGAATGCGTTCTCGTCCGGTACGAAGACCTCGTCCATGACGATCTCGCCGGTGATCGAGGCTCGCAAACCGACCTTGCCGTGGATGGCGGGCGCGGTGAGTCCCTTCCAGCCCTTCTCGAGGATGAAGCCCCGGATCTGGCCTTCGTCGTCCTTGGCCCACACGACGAAGACGTCGGCGATCGGGCTGTTGGTGATCCACATCTTGCTACCCGACAGGCTGAAGCCGCCGTCGACCTTGCGCGCGCGGGTGATCATCGAGCCCGGATCGGAGCCGTGGTTCGGCTCGGTGAGGCCGAAGCAACCGATCCACTCGCCGACGGCGAGCTTGGGCAGGTACTTCTGCTTCTGCGCCTCGGTGCCGAACTCGTTGATCGGCACCATCACCAGCGAGCTCTGCACGCTCATCATCGAGCGGTAACCGGAATCGACGCGCTCGACCTCGCGCGCGATCAGGCCGTAGCATACGTAGTTGAGGCCGGCGCCGCCGTACTGCTCGGGAATGGTGGCGCCGAGCAAGCCCAGTTCGCCCATTTCGCGGAAGATCGCAGCATTGGTCTTCTCATGGCGGAAGGCTTCCTGAACGCGCGGCAGCAGCTTGTCCTGGCTGTAGGCACGCGCGGTGTCGCGCACCATGCGCTCGGTCTCGGTGAGCTGCAGGTCGAGCAGCAGGGAATCTTCCCAGTTGAAGCTAGCCTTGTTCGAAGCCATGTCGTGTCTCCTCGTACGATCGGTCGTGCAGGCGGCTGCCTGTGCGTGATTCGCATCCTATGAACTCCGTATGAACAGCTCAAACGATATTTCTGCAGTAACCTGTGCGTTTACGGAATTCCGACAAGCCCCACCATGCGCAAGAAGATTCCCAGCACCGCTGCACTACTCGCCTTCGAGGCCGCCGCACGCCATGAGAGCTTCACTCGAGCAGCAGAAGAGCTCGCACTGACGCAGAGCGCAATCTGTCGCCAAATTGGCGCGCTCGAGGATTTTCTCGGCGTAGCGCTGTTCCGCCGCACCCGGCGCGGCGTCCAGCTCACCGAGGCAGGACTGAGCTACAGCCGCCAGATCAGCCCCCGGCTCGACGCGATCGAACACGACACCTTGGCCGTAATGGCAAATCACGGCGCCAGCAGCCTGCTCGAACTCGCAGTAGTGCCAACCTTTGCCACACGCTGGCTGCTGCCACGCCTGGCCGGTTTCAGGGAGAGGCACCCCGACGTGTTGGTAAACATGCACACGCAGACCCGCCCCTTCCTGTTCGATCAGACCGAGTTCGACGCCGCGATCTACTTCGGCGATGCTGGCTGGCCCGGCACCGAGGCCCATTTCCTCATGCGCGAGTATCCGGTCCCGGTGTGCAGCCCGAACATGGCAGGCGTGCGAGCACGGATGAGCCCGGACGAAGTCGCCGAACTCCCCCTCCTGCAACAGACAACCCGCCCGTATGCCTGGCGACAATGGTTCGCCGCCGCTGGCGTGCACGCTACCAACGACATGGGGGGCATGCGGCTGGAGCTGTTCTCGATGCTCGCTCAGGCAGCAATAGAGCGCATGGGCGCGGCGCTGATCCCCCCCTTCCTGATCCAGCAAGAACTGGCCGCTGGCAGCCTGATCAGCCCATGCCCACGCAGTTTTCCGAGCACACGGGCGTACTACCTGATCGTGCCTGAGGGTAAGGCAGAACGCCCTGCACTGAAGAGCTTCCGAGCCTGGCTCGGCGAAGAGGCGCAGGCGACGAAGCTGTAGTAAGCGCCTTGGGCCGACATCAGGTTAAATGGCACCGGCGGGCCCGCTCATGCCTGCACATAGGCGCGGATGCCGGCGGCGATGAACTCCACCGCCAGTGCCGCAAGCACCAGGCCCATCAGGCGGGTCATGATGTTGAGTCCGGTACGCCCGGCAAGACGGCTGATCGGGCCCGCGAGGCTGAAGGCGAACCAGACCACGGAGCCCATCACCAGGCCGGCCCCCAGCAGCATCAGCACCGTACTGGTGCCCTGGTCGGCGTAGATGATGACCGTGCTGACCGTCCCAGGGCCGGTGAGCAGCGGAATGGTCAGCGGCACCACGGCAATGTTGGCGCGTTCGGCGGCCTCGTCGGTCTCCTCGGGCGTCGTGCGGCTGGGGGCGGGCTGGGCGTTGAACATCGAAATGGCGACGATGAACAGCAGCACGCCACCACCGACCTGGAGCGAAGCCACCGTGATGCCGAAGCCGGCCAGCAGGTACTTTCCGCACAAGGCGGTGACCGCGATCACGACGAAACTCGCCAGCGCTGCAGTACGTGCGGTTCGGCGACGCTCGAGCGCCGACTGGCCCTGGGTCAGGCCGATGAAGGCCGGGATCGCGCCAAAGGGGTTGATGAGCGCGGCCAGCGTGATGAAGATCTTCGCAAATTCCATTCGATGCACTCCAAACGGCCAATGGGGAATGCCCCCGCATGGTCCCGCGTCCGGCAGACTACGATGCCGGCGCGGTCGGCGGCAAATTCCGCAGGCACCGCCAGTGCTCGAGGCGCGCAAACCCGCTTGCGGCTGACTCAGCCTGTCCCGCCGCGCTATCCTCGCCGCCTTCTTGCGGCCTTGTTGCGGCAGCGAGCGCGGCCACGCCGAAGCCGGCGCACATCGACCAGCCCGCACGGAGTGCCTGCGGCACGGAGACCTACTTATGGAACTGAAATGGCTGGAAGACTTCATCAGCCTGGCCGAAACGGGCAGCTTCTCGCGCTCGGCAGAGCAGCGTCATGTGTCGCAGCCGGCGTTCTCGCGCCGCATCCGTGCCCTGGAGGCGTGGCTGGGGGCGCCGCTGGTGGACCGCAGTGCGTATCCAACCCAGCTCACCGCGGCTGGAGAGGCCTTCAAAGGCCCGGCTGCGGACCTCATCAGCCGGCTGCATGCGGCCCGCGCACTTGCGCGCGGCATGCAGCCGGTAGCGGGCAATGCCCTCGTGTTCGCCGTGCCGCACACCCTGGCCTTCGCCTTCTTTCCCGCCTGGCTGGGGCAGCTCAAGCAGGCCTTCGGCGAACAGCCCACGCGCCTGATGGCAGGCAACGTCCATGACGTGGTCACCACCCTGGTCGAAGGCGGGTGCGACCTGCTGCTGTGCTACCACCATCCCGCCTATCCCGTATGGCTGGATCCCGCGCGCTTCGAGGGCCTCAGGCTCGCCACCGAGACGGTGCGGCCCTATCTGCCACGGGGGCTCGTCGGAAACGGGCGCTGGCGGCTGCCGGGCACACCGGAGACGCCCATCCCCTTCCTGCGCTATGGCCCCAACACCTATCTGCGCAGGATGGTCGACACCATCCTCGATCGCGCCGGTCAGCCGGCACACCTGGCGCTCCACTACGAGTCCGACATGGCCGAGAGCCTGAAGGCGATGTTGCTTGCCGGACACGGCCTGGCCTTCCTGCCCGCCAGTGCAGTGACGCGCGAGCTCGAACGCGGCGAACTAAGCGTTGCCGGCGATGCCCGATGGACGCTCGAAATGGAAGTGCGGCTCTATCGCGACCGTGCCAACACGCGCCCCGAGCTGCTGCGACTGTGGGCGCATCTGACGGCCGATGTGGCGGCGGCGGACGGCGCGCGCTGACGCTGCGGCCTCGTCCTGCGGGTGCGCTTGCGCAGTTTATGCGCGAAACGCATGACCCGATGAAGCAACGGTATCCGCGACCAGGCGACCCCGCCGGAGAATGCGCGCTTTCCACGCGAGGAGACCCCGCACATGAGCACGCAACCCGCCCGTCCCGCCAGCTTCGACAAGCTGGGCGGTCTGTCCTACCTCAATCCGGCTGCGCCCGAACCGTGGTCGAGCTTCGTCGAGCAGATCGAGCGCGTACGCCCCTATCTCGGCTCGCTCGAGCGCTGGATCGAGACCCTCAAGCACCCCAAGCGCACGCTGATCGTCGACGTGCCCATCGAGCGCGATGACGGCACCGTCGCCCACTACGAGGGTTACCGTGTGCAGCACAGCCTGTCGCGCGGACCGGGCAAGGGCGGGGTGCGCTTCCATCCCGACGTCACGCTCAACGAGGTGATGGCACTCGCCGGCTGGATGACGATCAAGAACGCCGCGGTCGGCCTGCCCTTCGGCGGCGCCAAGGGCGGCATCCGCGTCGACCCGGCAAGCGTGAGCAAGGGCGAACTGCAGCGCATCACCCGCCGCTACACCTCCGAGATCGGCGTCATCATCGGCCCGAACAAGGACATTCCGGCACCCGATGTGGGCACCAACGCAATGACCATGGCGGTGATGATGGACACGTACTCGATGAACCGCGGCGGCACCGCCACCGGCGTGGTCACGGGCAAGCCGATCGCGCTCGGCGGCAGCCTGGGCCGCCAGGAAGCCACCGGCCGCGGCGTGTTCATCACCGCCCGCGAGGCCGGCCGCAGCATCGGCCTGCCGATCGAGGGTGCGCGCGTGGTGGTGCAGGGTTTCGGCAACGTCGGCGGCATTGCCGCACGCCTGTTCCACGAGGCCGGTGCGCGCGTGATCGCGGTCGCCGACCATACCGCCACCCTGGTCAACGAGGGGGGCATCGACGTCCCCGCAGCGCTCGCGCACACGGCGGCGAACGGCGGCCTCGCAGGCTTTGCCGGTGCCGCGGCGATCGACATCGAAGACTTCTGGCAACTCGGCTGCGAGTTCCTCGTGCCGGCCGCGCTCGAAGGCCAGATCACCCCGCAGCGCGCCGAGCGCATCCGCGCCCGTGTCGTCGTCGAAGGCGCCAACGGCCCCACCACGCCCGCGGCCGACGACGTGCTGCGAGCGCGCAACGTGCTGGTGGTGCCCGACGTGATCGCCAACGCCGGCGGCGTGACGGTGTCGTACTTCGAATGGGTGCAGGACTTCTCGAGCTTCTTCTGGAGCGAGGAGGAGATCAACGAGCGCCTCGAGCGCATCATGATCAACGCCTTCAACGCCATCGCGCATGTGGCGACCGAGAAGCAGGTGCCGCTGCGCACCGCGGCCTTCATCATCGCCTGCAGCCGGGTGCTCGAAGCGCGCGCCGAGCGCGGCCTGTACCCCTGAGCGCGGCGCCCGGTCGAAACCAGGCGCTAGGCCGGCCCGCCGGCCTGCGCATCCGCACCGAGGCGGAACAGCAACGCGTACAGTGCCGGCACGAACAGCAGGGTGATCGCGGTACCCACCGCGACACCGCCGATCAGCACATACGCGAGCGGCCCCCAGAAGGTGTCCAGCGTCAGCGGGATGAAGGCGAAGGCCGCCGCAATCGCGGTCAGCACCACCGGGCGGGCACGCTGCACTGCAGCCTCGACCACGCCGTCGAAGGGGCCCATGCCGGCCTCGAAGTTGTCCGCGACCTGCTGGGTCAGGATGAGGGTGTTGCGCATCAGGATGCCGGCGAGGCCCGTCAGCCCGAGCAGGGCGACGAAGCCGAAGGGCTGGTCGAACAGCAGCAGCGCGATCACCGCACCGACGAGGCCGAGCGGCGCGGTCGCCAGCACCACGAAGGTGCCGGTGAATGAGCGCATCTGCAGCATGATGAAGATCAGCATGCAGGCCACCATGAGCGGCTGCAGCGCCTGGATGGAGGCGTCGGCCTTGCCCGACTGCTCGACCGCACCCGAGATCATGATGCTGTAGCCGGGTGGCAGCTGGCTGCGCACGCCCGCAAGCGAAGCCCACACCGCCGCGGTGACGTCGTTGGGCTGGGCACCCTGCACATCGGCCTGCACCAGCAGTTCGGGCTCACGGTTGTAGCGTTTGATCACCGGCTCCTCGAAGCGCACCTCGAGGCGGCCGAGCTGGCTTGCCGGCAGCTTGCGCCCGTCAGGGGTAAGGATCTCGAGCATGGACAGGCTCTCCGCATTGAGCCGTGCGCCGCCGCTGGCACCGCGCGCGATCACGTCCACCGTGCGGATATCCTGGCGTACCTGGGCGATGCGCGTGCCCTCGAGGTGGAACTGCAGCTGCTGGGCCACGTCCTGCGGCGTGAGCCCGAGCAGACGCAGGCGCTCGACGTCCATCGCCAGATGCAGCACCGGCGCGCGCTCATCCCACTCGAGGTGCGGATCGACGATGTGCGGGTTGGCCGCCATCACCTCGCGCACCTGATGCGCGATGCGGCGCAGCTCGAGCTGATCCGGCCCCAGCACGCGGTAAGCCACCGGCCATACCACCGGCGGCCCGTAGAGCAGACTCGACACTCGCACCCGGGCCTCGGGAAACTCGCCCTCATCGACGTGGCGCTGCAGCTCGGCGATCAGCGCATCGCGCGCCGCCACGCCCTCGGTGACCACGAGCAGCTTGGCAAACGCGGGGTCGGGCGGCTCGGGGTTGGCGGACAGGAAAAAGCGCGGCACACCGGCGCCCACGTAGGCCAAGCTCGAGCGGATGCCGTCCTGGGTGGCGAGGATGGCCTCCAGCCTGCGCACGGTTGCATCCGAGGCCGCAATGCTGCTGCCCTGGGGCAGATAGACGCTGAGCAGCACCTCGGGGCGATCCGAGCTCGGGAAGAACTGCTTCTGCACCACCGTCGCCATGCCCAGCACCGCCAGCACGAGCAGGCCCAGGGTGCCGAAGACCACGGTCTTGCGCCAATGCACGCAGCCGGTGATGAGGCGGCGCAGGCGGCGGAACATTGGCGTCTGGTACACGCTCTCGTGGCTGTGGACGTTCTCCGGCGCCACCGTCGGCAGCATCTTGACGCCGAGGTAGGGCGCGAACACCACCGCCACCAGCCAGGACACCAGCAGCGAGATCGCCAGCACCCAGAAGATGTTGCCGGTGTATTCACCGACCGCCGAGCGCGCAAAGCCGATGGGCAGGAAGCCGGCCACCGTCACCAGGGTGCCGAACAGCATCGGCGCAGCCGTCACCGTCCACGCGTGCGCCGCGGCGCGGATGCGGTCCCAGCCCTCCTCCATCTTCACCAGCATCATCTCGACCGCGATGATGGCGTCGTCCACCAGCAGGCCGAGGCCGATGATCAGCGCCCCCAGGGTGATGCGGTCGAGGTTGATGCCCATCAGCTTCATGAGCAGGAAGGTGATGCCCAGGGTCACCGGCACCGCGATGCCGACCACCAGCCCGGCACGCCAGCCGATGGCCAGCATGCTCACGCCCACCACCACGACCACCGCCACCAGGAACTTGAGCTGGAAAAGCTCGACCGCGGCCGAGATCGCCTCGGCCTGGTTGGTCAGCACCTCGAGCGTGATGCCCAGCGGCAGGCGTTCGCGCTCGGCGTCGACGAAGTGGTCCAGGCGCTCGCCCAGCACCAGGCCGTTCTCGCCCTTGTTCATGACCACGCCGAGCAGCACAGCATCCTCGCCGCGCGAGCGCACCAGCTGTGCGGGGGGTTCCTCGTAGCCACGGTGGACATGGGCGATATCGCCCAGGCGCAGCACGCGGTCGGCAACCCGGATCGGCACCGCGGCGAGTTGCGCGGTATCGGAAAGGTCCGCATCCAGGCGCAGGTACAGGCGCGGACCCTCGGTCTCGAGGCGGCCGGCAGGCAACAGGCGATTGCCGGCATTGATGGCGTCGAACACCGCCTGCGGCGCGATACCGAGGTTGGCCAGGCGCGCGTTGTCGAACTCCACGTACACGCGCTCGGGACGCTCGCCCAGCACCAGCACCTTGTGCACGCCGTCGACGCGTTGCATGCGGTCGCGGATGGCCTCGGCCTCGCGCACCAGTTCGCGCATCGGCAGGCCGGGCGCGGTCAGCGCGATGAGCTTGAAATAGACGTCGGCGAAATCCTCGTTGACGATCGGCCCGATCACTCCGGCCGGCAGGCTGCCGGCCTCGTCCTGCATGCGCCGGCGCACGTCGTACTTGAGCTGCGGCACCTCGCCCGGCTTGGTGTATTCATGGAACTCGATCTGCATGTTGGCCGAGCCGGGGCGGATGGTGGTGATGATGCGGTACACATGCTCCACCTCCTGGACGCGCTTCTCCAGGCGGTCAACCACCTGCTCCTGCATCTCCTCGGGGGTCGCGCCCGGCCACACCGCATTGACCACCATCACCCGCATCGTGAATGCAGGGTCCTCGGCCCGCCCCAGCGACAGGAAGGCATACACGCCACCGAGCACCGCCAGCAGCAGGAAAAAAAAGGTGATCGAGCGCTCGCGCACGGCGAGCGCAGACAGGTTGGGGAAGCTCATCGCCCAAGCTCCCGCACCGCCATGTCCTCGACCAGCAGGTGGGTGCCGAGCGCGACGACCCGGTCGCCGGCCGCGAGCGGCCCGCGTACGCGAGCGGCCTCGCCATCGGTCCCCACCACGGTCACCGCCACCGCCTCGACGCGCCCATCGCGCAACCGCCACACCCGCGGCCCCTGGCCACGATCGTTGAGCGCACCGAGCGGGACGACGAACTCGCCCTCGGCCTCCGCCAGCGGGGTATCGAAGCGCGCACGCAGCACCGCACCGAGCACCAGCGCATCAGGTGGGCCCAGCACGGTATAGCGCGCACGCAGCGTGCGCCCCTGACGATCGACCGCGCCCGCCGTCTCACGCAAGCGCAAGGCCAGCGTCACGTCCTCGCCCAGCGTCGCTTCGCCGTCCTGCGGCGGCTGCGCGCCCTCGGGGAAGTACACCTCGAGCTCGCGCTCGCCCGCCTGTGCCAGCATCGCCACCGCCTGACCTGGGGCCACCACCTGTCCAGGCTCGCCGGTGACGTCGATCAGCACGCCGTCGGCCGGCGCCAGCAGCCGTCCATAGCCGAGCGCGTTCCGCGCCTGGGCAAGGCGCGCCGCGGCGGCATCGCGCCGTGTCTGCGCCTCGCGGCGCGCCAGCTCGAAGCGCTCCAGCGCCTGCGCGCTGGTAAAGCTCTGCTCCTGCAGCTGACGGTTGCGGGCGAGATCGGCAACCGCGGTCGCCAGAGCCGCATCCGCGGCGGCGAGGTCGGCTTCGGCGGCACGCGCACCTTGCTCCAGGTCGCGCTTGTCGAGCTCGAACAGCACCTGCCCGGCCGCGACCTGCTGACCTGCGTCAACCCGGCGCTCGGCGATCCGTCCCCCGACCTGGAAGGCGAGCGGCGTCTCCACCCGTGCCCGCACCGTACCCGACAGCCCGAGCTGGCCCTCGGTGCTCGCCGTCACCGCCACGGTCTTCACGAACGGCGGCGCCTTGTCCTGCACCGGGGGCACACTGCGCTCGCAGCCCGACAGGACGAACGCACCCAGGATCAGCGGGAGCACGAACAGGCGCATGGGGGACTTCCGTTCAGATGAGTTCAGCATGGGGGGCGAATCGTACGGCATCGATGAGGACGCCGAGATCATGCCACACCCCATTCGCGCCCATGCAGGGTTCCGAACGGAGACGTACGGAAGCTGAACGTGGCGGCTCGGCGTTCCGGCATGTGATGGCCGAGCACGCGTGCGCCGCTTACATCCCCTGGTAGATCGGTCCTTCGCCGCCCTGCGGCACGACCCAGTTGATGTTCTGGGTCGGGTCCTTGATGTCGCAGGTCTTGCAGTGCACACAGTTCTGGGCGTTGATCTGCAGGCGCGGCCCAGCCTCCTCATTGACGATCTCATACACCCCGGCCGGGCAGTAGCGCTGCTCGGGGGCGTCGTACTTGGCCAGGTTGATCGCGATCGGCACCGCGCCGTCCTTCAACTGCAGGTGGCAGGGCTGCTCTTCCTCGTGGTTGGTGTTGGACAGGAACACCGAGGACAGGCGATCGAAGGTGAGCACGCCGTCGGGCTTGGGGTAATTGATCTTCGCGCAGTCGGCCGCCGGCTTGAGCTTGTCATGGTCGGCGCTGTTGCGCAGCGTCCACGGCGCCTTGCCGCGGAACACCACCTGGTCGATGCCGAACAGCAGCGAACCCAGGTACAGGCCCTTCTTCATGTAGGGCTTGAAGTTGCGCGTCTTGTGCAACTCGGCGTACAGCCAGGAGTCGCGGAAGGCGGCCGGGTAGGCGGTGAGCGCGTCGCGCTCGCGTTCCTTGGCGAGCGCCTCGAAGGCGGCCTCGGCGGCGAGCATGCCCGACTTGATCGCGGCGTGGCTGCCCTTGATGCGCGCGGCGTTGAGAAAGCCCGCATCGTCGCCGACCAGCGCGCCGCCCGGGAAGATCAGCCGCGGCAGGCTCTGCAGGCCGCCGGCGGCAATGGCGCGCGCGCCGTAGGCCAGGCGCTTGCCGCCTTCGAGATACTTGCGGATCTCGGGGTGCGTCTTGTAGCGCTGCATCTCCTCGAAGGGCGACAGGTGCGGGTTCTCGTAGTTGAGGCCGACCACGTAGCCCACCGCCACCAGGTTGTCCTCGAGGTGATAGACGAAGCCACCGCCGTAGGTGGCGTTGTCCATCGGCCAGCCGGCGGTGTGCACCACCAGGCCGGGGCGATGGTTCTCGGGCCTGACCTCCCACAGCTCCTTGATGCCGATGCCGTAGGTCTGCGGGTCGGCGCCCTCGCGCAGATTGAACTTCGCCTCGAGCTGCTTGCCCAGATGGCCGCGACAGCCTTCGGCAAAGAGCGTGTACTTGGCGTGCAGCTCCATGCCCGGCTGGTGGTGCGGGCCGGGCGTGCCGTCACGGTTCAGGCCCATGTCGCCAGTGGCCACGCCCTTGACCGCGCCTTTTTCATCGAACAGGATCTCGGCGCCGGCAAAGCCGGGATAGACCTCGACGCCGGCCGCCTCGGCCTGCTCGCCGAGCCACTTCACCACGTTGCCCAGGCGCACGATGTAGTTGCCGTGGTTCACGAAACAGTCGGGCAGCAGGCCGTTGGGGGCCTGGCGGGCGCCGGTCTCGGACAGGAACAGCACGCGGTCTTCGGTGACCTCGGTGTTGAGCGGGGCGCCCTGTTCCTTCCAGTCGGGGATGAGCTCGGTGAGCGCCTTGGGGTCCATCACCGCGCCCGACAGGATGTGGGCACCGATCTCGGCGGCCTTCTCGATCAGGCACACCGACAGCTCCTGGCCCTTGGCCGTGGCGAGCTGTTTCAAGCGGATCGCCGCCGCCAGCCCGGCCGGGCCGCCGCCGACGATCAGCACGTCGAATTCCATCGACTCGCGTTCGATGCTCATGAAGATCCCTTCGTAAAACAGAATAGCAGTCGCACCCGGCGCGGGTGGCCCGCGGTCATGCGTTGCGCCAGTCCGGCACGACACCGTGTTCGAGCGCGAACGCCTGCGCCTGCACGGTACGGCGCTGGAAGCGGTCAGCCTCCGGCTGCGTCGCCAGCCAGCACATCACCGCGGCTGGCACCTCCGGTGGCGCCACCCCCTTGCGCATTGCCAGCACGCCTTTGTCGCCAATCGTGGCGCGCAGGGCTTCGGTGGTAACCACACCGGGGTTGATGGTGAACGCGCGGATGCCTTGCTCGCCGAACTCCGCGGCAAGCACCCCCGACAGGCGTGACACTGCCGCCTTGCCCGCCCCGTAGGCATACCCCCAGCCGCCCTTGCCGGCGGCCACCGGCGGGTCGCTCTCACCGGCACCGGAGGTGACATTGATCACCGTGCCGCCGCCGCGCGCGATCATCGCCGGCAGCAGGCACTGGGTGAGCACGACCGGCGCCATCACGTAGCCCTGGAACACCCGTTGCAGGGTCTCTCCCCCAAGCGCCATGAAGGGCAGGTTGAGGTCGCTGCCCTGGTAGATGGCGTTGTTGACCAGCACGTCGACCTGCCCGTAATGGGCGAGTACGGCTGCAGCTGCGCCACGCACCGAGGCCTCGTCCAGCAGGTCCATGCGCAGCACCAGCACCTCGCGCCCGAGCGCGCGCACTGCAGCGGCGGTCGAGGCCAGGCTGCCGGCAAGGGGACGGCCCTCGGCATCGGTCAACGCATGCGCGTGTGTCTCACCCTCTTCCAGGGTGCGCGCGCTGATCGCCAGGTCGTAGCCCGCACGCGCGAAGGCGAGCGCGGTCTCGCGCCCGATCCCCCGGCTCGCGCCGGTAATGAATGCAACCTTGCTCATGATCGGACGCCGTCTCCGCTGGGTTCAGAAGCGCTCGGGGCGCGTCATCGCATCCATGCCGCCATCGACGAAGACGACGGTGCCGTGCACGAAGCTGGCCTGCGCGGATTGCAGGAAGCACGCCACGTTGGCGATCTCATCCGGCGCGCTGTTGCGTCCGATCGGTGCCACGAAGTTGCGGATCGCCTCGCCATAGCGGGCGTCGGCGCGCGAGGCGTCGAGCAGCGGCGTCTCCACTGCGCCCGGAGCCAGGACATTGAGCCGGATCCCCTTGGGGCCGAGCTCGACGGCCTTCTTGCGCGCATACACCGTGATCGCGTACTTCGAACCCGCATAGGCGGCCTGCGGCATCGCCATCGCGTCGGCCTGGGTGCGCGCGCCCGCTTCGTCATTGGCGAGCATGGCGCCGACCATCGGCAGCTTGTCCATGCCCTGGTGCACCGAGGCTACCGAGCCGATCAGCAGCACGGCAGGCTTGGTGCCACGCTCGAGCGCAGGCGCCAGGCCATCGACCAGCTCGCTCATGCCGAAATAGTTGACGCTCACGATCAGGCTGCTCGACGGCGCGGTCGGCCCCAGGCCTGCACAACAGACCAGGCCGTCGAGCTTGCCGCCGCAGGCCTCGAGCACCGCATCCACTGCAGCCTTGCGCCCCTCGGCGGACGCCAGATCGGCGACGATGTCGGCGTTCTGGCGGTCGATGCCGATGACGCGCTGGCCTGCGGCGAGGAGTTGATCGCGGATCGCGGCGCCGATGCCCGACGCGGAACCGGTAACGACAGTGACGCTCATGTGAATCTCCCTCGACCCCCGGTGGGGGAACATGTCAATGCCGCAGTATCACCAGCGCAACAACGGCCCGGCATCGTCCGCGCGGACTAAGCCCTCGCCCCCCGGCCTGCTCTAGAATCGCGCTCATCGACCGTTCCTCCAGGAAGCTTGCCATGAAGCCGCCGCAGCATCTGCTCCTCGCCCTGATGATCGGTCTCGCCACAGCGGCGATGCCGGTGCATGCAACGGAAAGCGCCGCGACAACGCAGCGCGCACAACAAGCCGCCGACAGCGGCTCGCGCGCACAGGCCCTGCTCGACCGCGCCGAACGGCACCTGGTGGACAAAGGCGATGAGGCGCTCGCCAGCTTCAGCCGCGCCGGGGAGTTCGTTGAAGGCGAACTCTACGTGTACGCGATCGACACCCAGGGCAACTTCCTTGCCAGCGGCGGAAGCTCGATCACGCTGATCGGGCGCAACGTCACCGACCTGCAGGACAGCGAGGGGCGCAGCTTCATGCGCGAGATCCTCGATGGTGCCCGCGCGCAGGGCGCAGGTCGCGTCGAGTACCGCTGGCGCAACCCGAGCACGGGACGCAACGATCCCAAGATCGCCACCTACCGCAAGGTCGGCGAGCGCATCCTCGTGGTTGGCTACTACACCCCGTTCGCCAGCCTGGAACTGGCCAAGTCGCTGCTGTGGCGTGCCGTACACCAGTACAAGACCCAGGGCGACGCCGCCTTCGCCCGCTTCAACAGCCTCAACGGCGGCTTCGTGCAGGACGATCTCTACGTGTTCGTGATCGGTCTCGACGACGAGATCGTGTACGCCAACGGCGGCCACCCGCGCTTCGTCGGCCGCAAGGGCGGCGAGCTGGCCGACACCAACGGCAAGCGCTTCATCCGCGAAATGATCGATGTCGCCCGCGACCGGGGCGAGGGCGAAGTCGAATACACCTGGCGCAACCCGCTCACGCAGAAGGTCGAACACAAGCGCAGCCACGTCATCCGGGTGGATAACTACCTCTTCGGCGCAGGCGCATTCACCGGCCCTGCGCGCTGAACCGGCGCCCAGGCGCCGGGTTCAGGCGATACGGCTCAAGGCAGCCACGCTGTTGAGCATGATGCGCACCAGCTCGGTCTGACGCCTGACGCCGGTCTTGGAAAAGATCGAGCGCAGATGGGCGCGCGCCGTGTTGCGACGGATGTTGAGCGCCTCGGCAGCCTCTTCCAGTGACAGGCCGTTGGCCAGCTCCATGGCGAGCGCAGTCTCTGCCGGGGTCAGGTTGAAAAGCTGCTTGGCCGCCGCCGTGCTGGCGAGCGACTTTCCGGCCGCATCGCGGATATACACCATCGCCGCGGGGTGGCCCTTGCCCTCGGCCCACTCCTGCGAGGGCACGGGCTCGACCACGATCCCCAGGCTGACCTGCCCCGAGGGGCGCGACACCGACATCGCCTGCGCCAGCGTAGGCGGACTGCCGGCGTGGCGGAGAAAGGCATTGCGGATGAGCTGCTGCAACTCGCGGTTGTCGCTCGGATAGGAGGCCTCGAGCCGCCCGCCGACCAGCTTCAGGCCATCGTTCGCAGCCACCAGCTCGCGCGCGATCAGGTTCTGCTCGAGCACCTTGCCGCTCTCGTCGAGCACGATGGTGCCGACCGACAAACGGCCGATGGCATCGGAGTACAGCGCCCCCATCGACTCGCTGCGATCGAGCAGGTTGTGCACATGCAGCGCCCGGCGCAGATGCGGCAGCAGCGCCTCGCAGCGCGCACGATCGACCGCGTCGAAGTTCTGCGCCGCCTCGCCGCGCGTGATACGAAAGCGCAGCTTGCCACCGTCGGGCGTCGAGATGTCCGCACCCATGACATGGAACACATCCTTGGGCGCGCACCAGTGCTGGAAATAGGGCATGCGCCGCCACTCAGCCTGGGTCATCAGGTCATCGACGGTGAACACCTTGTCCACCGGCTGATTGACGAAGGGCGTGCTGTCGTGGCCATAGGGCAGGTAGGTCACCCGGTCGCCGCCCTCGACCCCGACCGCGATCATGAGGCCCAGATTGCCCTCGTCGGGGCTGCGCAGGATCAGGGTGACGTAGTTCGCCTGGAACAGCGCACGCAGCATCTCCAGCGCATTCGGCCAGCCACGGCTCTCGAGCGACGCGTCGTAGAGCGCCGAGACGATGCGGTCGTAATCCGCGAGATCCAGATCAATGTTGGCCAAAACCCTATCCCTCATCGACGCAGCCGCTGCACGCGCCGCTAAGCCTGTGCGATCCCGGACGTCAGGGCCGGCACCGCCTCGAAAAGATCCGCAACCAGGCCGTAGTCGGCGACCTGGAAGATTGGCGCATCCGGATCCTTGTTGATCGCCACGATCACCTTGGAATCCTTCATGCCTGCCAGGTGCTGGATCGCACCCGAGATCCCGACCGCCACGTAGAGCCCCGGCGCCACGATCTTGCCCGTCTGGCCCACCTGGTAATCGTTGGGAACGAAACCGGCATCGACCGCCGCGCGCGACGCACCGAGCGCTGCGCCCAGCGTATCAGCAAGGGGTTCGAGCACGCGGTGATAATTCTCACCGCTGCCCAGCCCCCGACCACCGGAGACGACGATCGCCGCTGCGGCCAGCTCGGGGCGCTCGGACTTGCTCAATTCGCGGCCGACGACGCGCGACAGCGCCAGGTCCGGGCCCGCCTCGAGCGTGCTCACCACCGCGCTGCCGCCGGCAGTCGCCTGATCGAAGGCGGTGGTGCGCACGGTCAGCACATCCAGCGCCTGGTCAGACTCGACCGCTACCATGACGTTCCCGGCGTAGATGGGGCGCAGATAACGGCCCGGCGCATCGATCGCCACCACGTCGGACACCGCTGCCGCGTCGAGCAGTGCGGCCGCGCGAGGGGCGAGATTCTTGCCGAAACTGGTGGCCGGGGCAAGCACGGCCCGGTAGCCGCCCGCGCCCGCCACGCGCTGCACCAGCGCGGCGAGGTTCTCCGCCAGCGGCTCGGCATAGTGCGCAGCCTCGACCAGCAGCACCCCGCTCACACCCGCCAGCGTTGCCGCCTCGGCGGCAACCGCCGCACAACCGTGGCCGGCAACCAGGACGTCGACCTCGCCACCGAAACGGCTCGCCGCCGTCACCGTGTTGAGGGTCGCCGCAATCAGGCGGCCGTTGTCGTGTTCAGCAATGACCAGTGTCTTCATCATTCGCCTCAGATCACCTTCGCTTCGTTGCGAAGCTTGTTGAGCAGTTCCGCCACATCGGCGACCTTGATGCCGCCCTTGCGCGCGGCGGGCTCCGCGTGACGCACATGGCGCAGACGCGGCGTGATGTCGACGCCGAGTTCAGCGGCCGGCAGCACCTCGAGCGGCTTCTTCTTCGCCTTCATGATGTTGGGCAGGGTCGCGTAGCGCGGCTCGTTGAGGCGCAGGTCTGCGGTCACCACCGCCGGCAGCTTGAGCTCGAGCGTCTCGAGGCCGCCATCGATCTCGCGCGTGACCGCCACCACACCCTCACCCACCGCCACCTTCGAGGCGAAGGTGGCCTGCGGCCAGCCCATCAGCGCAGCAAGCATCTGCCCGGTCTGGTTGGCATCGTCGTCGATCGCCTGCTTGCCGCAGATCACCATCTGCGGCTGTTCGCGCCCGGCCACCGCCTGCAGCAGCCTGGCGACCGCCAGCGGCTGCAGCTCGGCGTCCGTCTCCACCAGGATGGCGCGATCTGCACCCATCGCCAGCGCACTGCGCAGGGTCTCCTGACTTGCTCCGCTACCGCAGCTCACCGCGACCACCTCGGTTGCGACACCCGCCTCGCGCAGGCGTACCGCCTCCTCGACGGCGATCTCGTCGAAGGGATTGATCGACATCTTCACGCCGGTCAGCTCGACTCCGCTCTGGTCGGACTTGACCCGTACCTTCACGTTGTAATCGACGACCCGCTTCACCGGGACAATGATCTTCAAGTCTTTCTCCTTGCTCACTTTTTGATTGCGCCCGCGCGCTCAGGCCGCAAGCGGCTCGCGGCGCAGCATGACGACATTGGCATTGAAGCTCACCACCACCTCGTCGCGCTGGTTCAGCAACTCGAAGCGCGACACCAGGATGCCCCGCTCCGGCCGGCTGGCGGGGCTGCGCTCGACATGGGTGACGCGCACTCGCAGCGTGTCGCCTGCCACGCCCGGGCGATGGAAGCGCAGGTTCTCCCAGCCACGGCCGGCGATCGACGCCGTCTCATCGCTGGGAATGGAATGACTCAGGCGGATGGTGATCGACAGCAGATGCACGCCCGCGGCAAACAGCTGCCCGATCGGCGACCTGGCCGCCGCTGCCTCATCCACATGGGGCGGAAACGGATCCCACTCGCTCGCAAAGGCCTTGATGTTGGCGGCGCTCAGCACATAGTGCTCGGACGATTCACGCGGCACATCGAGCTCGACGTCTTCCCAATAGATCATGCGCTCACCCCTTCGGCGACCGGGTAATCGGTATAGCCGGCAGCGCCCGGCGTGTACAGCGTCCTGCGGTCGAAGCGGGCGAGCGGCAGGCCGTCGCGCAGACGGCGAACGAGATCGGGGTTGCCGATGAAGTCACGCGCGAAGGACACGGCCTCGCCCTGCCCGGCCGCGAGCGCAGCCTCGGCCGAGGCCCCATCGAAGCTGTCGTTGAGGATCAGCTCGCCGCCGAAGCCGGCACGGGCGAGCGCGAAGGCATCGACCGCGGGCGATTCGGCACGCATCACATGGGCATAGGCCAGGCCCATGCTGCCCACCTGGCGCAGCAGTTCGGCGTGCGTCGCGACGGTGTCTTCGTCGCTGATGTCGTTGTAGCTGTTGCCGATGCGAAAGCGCAGGCCGACACGCCCGGCCCCGATGGCCGCAGCCATCGCCTGCAGGCACTCGGTGGCGAAGCGCACGCGCTTGGCGACACTGCCGCCGTACGCGTCGCTGCGCTGGTTGGTGCCCGAACACATGAACTGCATCGGCAGGTAGCCGCTGGTGCAGTGCAGCTCGACGCCGTCGAAACCGGCCTCGCGGGCCTTGATCGCGGCCTGCGCATGCTCGGCCACCACGGCGTGCACTTCTTCGGTGGACAGCGCGTGCGGCATGTCGTAAGGCTGCATGCCGGCGCTGTCGGTAAAGACCTCGCCTGCAGCGCGAATCGCCGACGGCGCCACGGTGGCGACACCCTCACCCTTGATATGGTGACTGCCGATACGGCCAGCATGCATGATCTGCAGCACGATGCGTCCGCCACGCGCATGCACGGCATCGGTGACCTTGCGCCAGCCGGCAACCTGCGCCGCGGTGGCGATGCCTGGCTGGCGGCAGTAGGCCTGCCCGGCCGCGCTCGGCCACGCGCCCTCGGCGACGATCAGGCCGGCGTCCGCGCGCTGGGCGTAGTAGTCGACCATCAGCTCGCCCGGCACGCCTTGGGCGTCGGCGCGGTTGCGCGTCATCGGCGCCATCACGATGCGGTTGGCGAGCTCGAGTTCGCCCAGGCGCAGCGGCGTGAAGAGACGTTCGAAAGTGGGCATGACGGCGCTCACAGCGCGGTGACCAGCACCGACGAGCGTCCGCCATCGACCGGCAGGCTCGCCCCGGTGATGTAGGACGCCTCGTCGCTGGCGAGGAACAGGATCGCGTTGGCGAGTTCCTCCGGCTGCCCCACCCGGCCCATCGGAATCAGCTTCTCGGTGTTCCTGCGCGAGGCCTCGTCAGCCAGCATGCCGGCCGTCGCCGGGGTCTCGACCACCGCGGGGATCACCACGTTGACGCGGACGCCATGCGGCGCGCCCTCGGCGGCTGCGGCGCGCGAGAAGTTGTCGATCGCCGCCTTGGCCGCCGAGTACCCGGCCATCCACGGCGTGCCGAGCTGGCCGCAGATCGACGATACGTTGACGATCGCGCCGCCCTTGCCCTTCATCAGGCGCATCGCGGTACGCGTGCCCCAGAAGGTGCCATCGACCGAGGTCGCGAAGTTCGCATGCCAGTCGGCGGTGCTCATCTCCTCGATGCTGCCCCAGGTGTAGGCCATGGCGTTGTTCACCAGCACGTCGAGGCGGCCATGGCGCTGCGCCGCCGCTTCGAGGGCGGCGGTGAAACCCGCCTCGTCGCTGACGTCGGCAACTACAGCCTCGGCCTTGCCGCCGGCTGCGACGATACCCGCCACGACCTCGTCCAGTGGCTCCCCCCCCCCCCCCCCCCCCCCCCCCCCCCCCCCCCCCCCCCCC
>NZ_AMXB01000048.1:0-31838 GCF_000310125.2 Thauera sp. 27 | reverse complement strand
CCCGCCGTAGGAGCGGCGCCAGCCGCGAGGGGTTGAAGGCGACGGGCGTCGGGCGAGTGCGATGCCGGATCGCTGCCGTGGTGCCGAACGATGTGCATGCTGGCTGGTGCGCGTTAGAATCACCGTCTTTACCGCAGATTTTCCGGAGCGCCGCCATGCCCCAGTATCGTTCCCGCACCTCGACCGCCGGCCGCAACATGGCGGGAGCCCGCGCCCTGTGGCGCGCCACCGGCATGAAGGACGAGGACTTCAGCAAGCCGATCATCGCCATCGCCAACAGCTTTACCCAGTTCGTGCCCGGCCACGTGCACCTGAAGGACCTGGGGCAGCTCGTTGCGCGCGAGATCGAGGCCGCTGGCGGCGTCGCCAAGGAGTTCAACACCATCGCCGTCGATGACGGCATCGCCATGGGGCACGGCGGCATGCTGTATTCGCTGCCCTCGCGCGACCTCATCGCCGACAGCGTCGAGTACATGTGCAATGCCCACACCGCAGACGCGCTCGTGTGCATCTCGAACTGCGACAAGATCACCCCGGGCATGCTGATGGCCGCCCTCCGCCTCAATATCCCGGTGATCTTCGTCTCCGGCGGCCCGATGGAGGCAGGCAAGGTGAAGTGGGAGAACAAGGTCATCTCCCTCGATCTGGTCGACGCCATGGTCAAGGCCGCGGACAAGAACTGCTCCGACGAGGAAGTCGACGCCGTCGAGCGCTCTGCCTGTCCGACCTGCGGCTCGTGCTCGGGCATGTTCACTGCCAACTCGATGAACTGCCTCACCGAAGCGCTCGGACTGTCGCTGCCCGGCAACGGCACCACGCTCGCCACCCATGCCGACCGTGAGAAGCTGTTCAAGGAAGCCGGCCGCCGCATCGTCGACCTGGCCCGCCGCTATTACGAACAGGACGACACCTCCGCGCTGCCGCGCTCCATCGCCAGCTTCAAGGCTTTCGAGAACGCCATCAGTCTCGACGTGGCCATGGGCGGCTCGACCAACACCGTGCTGCACCTCCTGGCAGCCGCGCACGAAGCCGGTATCGACTTCACGATGAAGGACATCGACCGCATCAGCCGCCGCGTCCCCTGCCTGTGCAAGGTTGCGCCCGCCGTGGCCGATGTGCACATCGAAGACGTGCACCGCGCCGGCGGCATCATGGGCATCCTCGGCGAGCTCGATCGTGCAGGGCTGCTGCATCGCGACGTGCCGACGGTGCACAGCAAGACCATGGGCGATGCCCTGTCGCGCTGGGACATCCTGCAGGCGCATGACGTCTCCGTGTTCGAGCTTTTCCTCGCTGCGCCGGGCGGGGTGCCGACGCAAGTGGCGTTCTCGCAGAATCGCCGCTGGAAGGAGCTGGACATGGACCGCACGCGCGGGGTCATCCGCGACAAGGCCAACGCCTTCAGCCAGGACGGTGGGCTTGCCGTGCTCTACGGCAACATTGCCGAGAAGGGCTGCATCGTGAAGACCGCCGGCGTGGACGAGTCGATCTGGAAGTTCACCGGCAAGGCGCGCGTGTTCGAAAGCCAGGAAGACGCGGTTGACGGCATTCTTGGCGAACAGGTGCAGGCTGGCGACGTGGTGGTGATTCGCTACGAAGGCCCTAAGGGCGGCCCCGGCATGCAGGAGATGCTCTACCCCACCTCCTATCTCAAGAGCCGAGGTCTGGGCGCGCAGTGCGCGCTGCTCACCGACGGCCGCTTCTCCGGCGGTACCTCCGGCCTGTCGATCGGCCATGCCTCGCCCGAGGCGGCCTGCGGCGGTGCGATCGCCCTCGTCGAGGACGGCGACATCATCGAGATCGACATCCCCAACCGCAGCATCAACCTCGCGGTCACGGCCGACGAGCTCGCCCGCCGACGCGCCGCGATGGAGGCCAAGGGGGCTGCTGCATGGAAGCCGGTCAAGCGCGAACGCGTCGTCTCGGCGGCGCTGCAGGCCTATGCTGCGCTCACCACCTCGGCCGATACCGGCGCGGTGCGTGACGTGACCCAGGTCCAGCGCTGATTGACCCGTCATCGCCCGCTCACTAACATCGCCGCCATGGATACAGAACTCGCCCAGCTCGAAGCCCAACTCGAGCAACTGATCAGCCTCCACGAACGCCTGCGGGCCGACAATGCCGAGCTGCGCGGGCGCGTCCTGCGGCTGGAGACCGACAACCGCCAGCTCTCCGACAAGGTCAGGTTCGCCGCCGAGCGTGTCGAGAGCTTGCTAGAAAAACTGCCGGAGGCCTGAGGTCATGTCGATGGAGCATCTGGATGTGATGTTGCTCGGGAAGGAATACCGCGTCTCCTGCACCCCCGAAAGCAAGGACGAGTTGCTCGCCACGGTCGCCTACCTGGACGACAAGTTTCGTGAACTTGGCGCCAAGACCAACGCCGCGGGCGAGCGGCTGGCGGTCATGACTGCACTCAACCTTGCACACGAGTTCCTGCAGTTCCAGCGTGGCAATGGGTTTGACATGCCGGGCACGAAGCGTAGAATCGGACTCATGAAAGCGCGCCTCGACGGGGTGCTGGCCCAGCAGGAAAAGCTCTTCTGACGTCTGTTTCAGAATTGCTCCTGCGCAGGTCGGCAGGCTGGTCGGGCACGTAAGATCAATCCCCTGCAGTGTTCGTTGAAGTCGTAGATTCCTTGAACCAATAGTCGAGAGACTCGGTTGCCGACCATCGATACCGCTGTGTGAACGCCCCTTGCCGGGTGATCCTGATGCGGAAGGAACGCGACCTCCCTGAACCCTAGGTTCAGGATGCCCGGCGGAGACGGCACAGGCGGGGGGCCACACGAGAAGGCGCGGTGAGCGATCACCGTGCCTTCTTCACGTTAACGGCCGGCGATCGTGCCTGACGCGAACAACGGCAAGGAGAATCCGATGGATGTGAATGCCTGGTGGCTCGCCTACCCCCTGCTTGGCGCGGTGGTGGGCTTCGTTGCTGGCCTGCTCGGGGTGGGCGGCGGCGCGGTGATGGTTCCGATGCTCACCACCTTATTCCTTGCCCAGGGCTTTGCTCACGAGTCCGTGGTGCACATGGCGCTCGGAACCTCGATGGCAGCCATCGTGCTGACCTCCATCTCCAGCTTGCGCGCCCATCAGTCGCACGGTGCGGTGCGCTGGGACATCGTGCGCCGGATCACCCCCGGCATCCTGCTTGGCACCTTCGGCGGCACCTTCATCGCGTCGCGTGCCGATACCGTGCCGCTGGCGATCTTCTTCGCCCTGTTCACCGCCTACGTGGCCGTGCAGATGCTGCTGAACATCAAGCCCAAGCCTGCGCGCGAGCTGCCTGGGGGCGCCGGGATGAACGCCGCAGGTGTCGGCATCGGCGGCATTTCGGCCTTGGTGGCGATCGGTGGTGGTTCGCTGTCCGTGCCTTTCATGACCTGGTGCAACGTCAAGATGCAGCACGCGATCGGCACGTCAGCGGCGATCGGCCTGCCGATCGCCGTCTCGGGCACGATCGGCTACCTCGTCAATGGCTGGGGCGCCGAGGGCACGCCGGCACTGACCCTTGGCTACATCTACCTGCCGGCGCTGGTTCTGGTGGCTACGGTCAGCATGCTCACCGCACCCTATGGTGCGAGTCTGGCGCACCGCCTTCCGGTGGCCACACTCAAGAAGATCTTTGCCGGCTTGCTGATGGTGCTGTGCGCGAAGATGCTGCACAGCATCTTCGCCTGAACGCCCGGGGCACCCGGGTTCAGGGCGTCTCGCGCAGCGCGTCCTGCAGCGCCTGCAGGTTGCTGCGCATCATCTGCACATAGCTCGCTGCCGGCCCGCCAGCGCCCGACAGGGCGTCGGAGTAGAGCGTGCCGCCCATCCTGGCGCCGCTCTCGGCGCGGATGCGCTCGATCAGGCGTGCATCGACGACATTCTCGATGAACACCGCGGGGATGTTCTCCGCCTTGAGTTGGCGGATGAGCCTGGCAACGCCCTTGGCCGTCGGCTCGGCATTGTTCGATACGCCCACCGGCGACAGGAAGCGCACCCCGTAGGCACGCCCGAAGTAGGCGAAGGCGTCGTGCGAGGTCACGACCTTGCGGCGCTCGGCCGGAATCGCCTCGAATGCGGCACGCAACTCGGCATCGAGTGCGCGCAGTTCGCCGTCGTAGCGTTCGGCGTTGGCGCGGTAGGTGTCCGCGCCCGCGGGGTCGGCAGCGGTCAGCGCTGCAGCGATGTTGGCCACGTACTGGCGGGCATTGCCCACGTCCTGCCAGGCGTGAGGGTCGATCGCCTTGCTGCCGTGCTTGTGGCCGTGCGAATGTTTGTGACCGTGGTCGTGGTCGTGGCCGTGGTCGTCGGCCATCTCCAGCGTCACCACGCCGTCGCTGGCAACCACGATCGTGCCCTTGTAGCCGCCCGAGCGCGCCAGGCGGCTCATCCAGTCATCGAAGCCCAGGCCATTGACCACCACCAGCGCTGCCGAGCCGATCTCGCGCGCATCCGAGGGGCGGGGCTGGAAGGCGTGGGCGTCCTCGTCCGCGCCCACCAGGCTGCGCACCTTGACGCGCTCGCCGCCGACCTGCTGCACGAAATCACCCAGGATGCTGAAGCTTGCGGTGACGTCCAGCGGCTGCTGACCGTGTGCCGGACCGAGGGCAAGGGCAAGCAGGCCACCGGCGATGGCGCGGGCGAGACGGCGTCCGGCGGTTGTGGGCTGGGGCTTCATCGTGGGGTCTCCTGGGAAAGGGGCATCGGGTCTTGCGGCGCCTTGTGCGCGCAGCGCTCAGCGTTCGAGGTGGTTGCGCACCGGCAGGCGGCCGGCGAGCAGGCCACCGGGTGCAGCGAGCAAAGAGATGAAGTAGACCACGCCGCACACCAGCACGATTGCCGGGCCGGCCGGCACGTCGGCATGGAAGGACAGCAGCAGCCCGGCCACGCCGCTGGCGAAGGCGAACAGCACCGCAAGCAGCAGCAGCATGGGCAGGCCGCGGGCCCATAGCCGCGCAGCGGCCGACGGCAGGATCATGATGCCCACCGCCATCAGCGTGCCCAGGGCGTGGAAGCCGCTCACCAGGTTCACCACCACCAGCATCAGGAAGCCGTAATGCGCCACCGGTGACCAGCGGCTCACGCCGCGCAGAAAGGCGGGGTCGAAGCACTCCATCACCAGCGGGCGGAACAACAGCGCCAGGCACACCAGGGTCACGCTGGCGATGCCGGCGATCAGCAGCAGCGAGGCATCGTCAAGCGCCAGCACCGAGCCGAACAGCACATGCAGCAAGTCCAGGTTGCGCCCGCGCAGCGACACGATCATCACCCCCGCGGCCAGCGACAGCAGGTAGAAGGCCGCCAGGCTGGCGTCCTCCTTGAGGATGGAGGCGCGCGTGACCAGGCCCGCGGCCAGCACCACGACCAGTCCGGCGACGATGCCGCCGACCGTCATCGCGCCGAGCGAGAGACCAAAGGCGAGGTAGCCCAGCGCCGCTCCGGGCAGGATGGCGTGGCTCATTGCGTCGCCCATCAGGCTCATGCGGCGCAGCAGCAGGAACACGCCCACCGGCGTGGCGCCCAGCGCCAGCGCCAGGCAGCCGGCCAGGGCGCGGCGCATGAAGGCAAAATCGGTAAACGGATCGATGAGGAATTCGGTCACGGGGAAAGGGAGCAGGTTGGTACCGGGGCTGGTCCGAGGTGGAACTGGCGCGTAATGCGGGCGAGGGCGTTGTCGGTAAGCTCAGTGCCTGTGGTCGTGCCCATGGGCATGGTCGTGATCATGGACATGCACGTGGCCAGGGGCTGCCGCACCGTCTCCCGTGCTCGGGGGCAGCGTGGGCACGGCTTCGATGTGGCACTCCGCAGCGTTGTCGTCGAAGGCTTCCGACAGGCGGCGCGCGCGCGCCAGCAACTCGGGCGTCAGTACCTGAGCCGTGGGACCGAAGGCCACCGGTTCGCGCGACAGCAGCAGGGCGGTAGGGAAGTAGCGGCGCACCTGTTCGAGGTCGTGCACCACGGTGAGGATGGTGCGGCCTTCGGCGTGCCAACCCAGGATCAGCGCCACCAGGTCTTCGACGGTGCGGCTGTCGATGGCGGCGAAGGGCTCATCGAGCAGGATCAGCGGCGCATCCTGCAGGATGAGGCGCGCAAAGCGCGCGCGCTGCAACTGGCCGCCTGACAGCGAGCCGATCGGGCGCGCTTCGAAGCCCGTCAGGCCAACCGCGTCCAGCGCATCGCGTACGCGCTCGCGCTGGCGGCGCGACAACCCGCCGAAGGCGCCGACCTCGTGCCACAAGCCCATCGCCACCACGTCGAACACCGACACCGGGAAGCTGTGGTCGATCTCGCCGCGCTGCGGCATGTAGGCCAGGCCGTGCGCGGGCAGGGCGGGCATCACGATGCGGCCGCCGATCGGGCGCAACTCGCCCGCAATGCCCTTGAGCAGGGTGGACTTGCCGGCGCCATTGGGGCCGACCACCGCCACCAGCGCGCCGGCGGCGATCTCGCCGGACAGGTGGTGCACCGCGGGGTGGCGGTCGTAGCCCAGGGTGAGGTTGTCGAGCTGGATCATCGGCATGCGCGCGGCGTCCATGTCAGCGCAGCGCCCACAGGATGGTCAGCCACAACACGGCCAGCGCGCCCGCGCACACGCCCAGGCGGGTGGCCAGGCTGGTGCCGAGCAGGCTGGGGGCAGGCGCGCCGCGGTCGGCGGCGCGTTGGGCGGCGAGCCTGGGGGCAGCAGCATGCTCGTGTCCGCCGGGAATGGCCGCAGGGGGGGTGTGGACATGGGCTTCGAGGCGCATGTTCAGGGCGCCCCTAAGCCGTTGCGGCCGCAGTCGGCGCAGGCGCCGTGCAGTACCAGCTCGGCGCGGTCGAGCTCGAATCCGGCCGGCAGCGCTGCGCTCGCCGTCGCGGGGATGTCCTCCAGGCACAGCACCTGCCCGCAGCGGTCGCAGTGGAAGTGTGCATGGCGGTGATCGTCGCCGCGGCGGATCTCGAAGTGCCAGGCGCGCTCGCCGCTGGCGATGCGGCGTGCAATGCCCTGTTCCACCAGCCACTCGAGCGCACGATACAGCGTGACCCGGTCATGGGCGATGCCGCCCGCGTCGAGCGCAGCGGCGACCTCGTCGTGCGATAGCGGATGGCTCGCCGCCTGCAGCACCTCGATGACCGCGATGCGGGTGCGTGTGACGCGACCGCCGTGGGCCGCGATCAGTTCGCGAGCCGGCACGGGTGTGTGGCTGTGGGCAGTGTGCTGGGGCATGGTGTATCCGGAACGGTTTGCGGGCGCTTCGGTCTGGATCTGGTGCTGTATTTGATGCAACATTGTAGCATTAGATGAACCCGTAGCATTCACGCGCATCCAAGGCGGGAGATGCGCTGCGCCTGGTTCCGCCGTAGGAGCGGCGCCAGCCGCGAGCCTTTCATTGACCAACTGCCCTCAGAAACCCGTTCCAGACAACCTTTCGAGCCCGGAGGCGCAACACGATGACCCGAATCCCCGCCCGCAGTACCTTGTCCGCGCTTGGCTGCGCAGCCCTGTTGGCATTGTCGCCGCTGGCCCAGGCGCAGCATGCCCACGGCGCCCATGAGCACGGCGTCGCCCACCTGAGCGTGGCAAGCGATGGTGGCGAACTGCTGATCGAGCTGACGACCCCGCTCGACAACCTGGTCGGCTTCGAGCACGCGCCGCGCACGGCCGCCCAGCGCAAGGCCATGGCTGCTGCCGAGCAGCGTCTGCGCGACGGTGGGGCGCTGTTCGCACCATCGACCGCGGCCGGTTGCGCGCTGCGGGAGGTCAGCGTCGAATCGCCCTGGCCGCAAGGCGGGGAGCAGGCGGACGGTCACAAACACGACCACAAACACGACCACAAGCACGATCATGACCACGGTGATGATGGCCATGCCGACCTCGTCGCCAGCTACCGCTTCGAGTGCTCGGCCCCGGCCGCACTCGAGCGTATCGACACCGCCCTCTTCGACGCCTTCCCGCGCCTGCGCGAGTTGCGCGCGGCGCACGCCTCCGGCCGCGGCCAGGGTTCGGCGGTGCTCAAGCCCGGCGCCGCTGCCCTGAAACTGTGAGCGCAGCCGCCGTGCCTGCGGTCCGCCTCGCCGGGCTGCGCTATCGCTGGCCGGGCGCGCAAGCCGACTGCCTCGACATCGAGCGCCTCGACATCGCCAGTGGCGAGCGCGTCTTCCTGCGCGGGCCGAGCGGCAGCGGCAAGACCACGCTGCTGTCGCTGGTCGGCGGCGTGATCCTCCCCCAGGCCGGCTCTGTCGAGGTGTCCGGGCAGGTGCTGGCGGCGCTGTCGTCGGGTGCGCGCGACCGCTTCCGTGCCGACCATGTCGGCTTCGTGTTCCAGCTCTTCAACCTGCTGCCCTGGCTGTCCGCCCTCGACAACATCCTGCTTGCCTGCCGCTTTTCGCCCCAGCGCCGTGCGCGGGTGGCGGCCGCTGGCAGTACGCCGGCGGCCGAGGCAGCACGCCTGGCTGCGCGGCTCGATCTCGACCCCGGCCTGCTCGCGCGCCCGGCGGCGCAGCTGTCGGTCGGCCAGCAGCAGCGCGTGGCCGCCGCACGCGCACTCATCGGCCGTCCCGGCCTGGTGGTGGCCGATGAGCCTACATCCGCGCTCGATGCCGACCGCCAGCAGGCCTTCATTGCGCTCCTGCTCGAGGAGTGCGCAGCAGCCGGTGCTGCCTTGCTCTTCGTGAGCCACGACCAGCGCCTGGCGGCCCACTTCGACCGCGTGCTCGAACTCGACCACATGAACCGCGCCTCGGCAGCGTGCGCGGCGGAGGGCGGCGCATGAGCACCGTGCTCGGCCTCAGCCTGCGCAGCATCGCCAACCGCCGTCTGTCGGTCGGCCTCACGGTGGTCGCGGTGGCGCTCGCGGTCGCGCTCCTGCTCGGTGTCGAACGCCTGCGCAACGACGCCCGCGCCGGCTTTGCGCAGACCATCTCGGGCACCGACCTCGTGGTCGGTGCTCGCAGTGGCCCGGTACAGCTGCTGTTGTACTCGGTCTTTCACCTCGGCAACGCCACCAACAACGTGTCGTGGGCGAGCATCGAGCACATTGCCGCCATGCCCCAGGTCAGCTGGCTGGTACCGATCTCGCTCGGTGATTCCCATCGCGGCCACCGTGTCATCGGCACCACCGTGGGCTTCTTCGAGCATTACCGCCATGGCGACCGGCGCGCGCTGCGTTTCGAACAGGGGCGTGCCTTTGCCGATGCGCCCGCCGAGGTTGCCGGCATCTTCGAGGTCGTGCTCGGTGCCGAAGTGGCCGCGCGCTTCGGCTACCGGCTCGGCCAGCAGATCGTGCTCAGCCACGGCACGCTGGGCGGGCAGGGCGGCCCGCGCTTTGCCGACCACGACGACAAGCCCTTCACCGTCGTCGGCATCCTGGCGCGCAGCGGCACGCCAGTCGATCGTGCGCTGCTGGTGAGCCTGGAGGGCATCGAGGCCATTCACATCGACTGGCATGGCGGCGCGCCCATCCCCGGTCTGCGCATTGCCGCCGAGCATGTGCGCAAGTTCGATCTCCAGCCCAAATCGGTCACCGCTGCCCTCGTCGGCCTGCACAGCCGTACTGCAGTGTTCCGCGTGCAGCGCCAGATCAACGGCCATGGCGACGAGGCGCTCACCGCCATCCTGCCCGGCGCCACGCTGCAGGAGCTGTGGGGGCTGGTCGGCATTGCCGAGAAGGCGCTGCTCGCGGTGTCGGCGCTGGTGGTGGCAGTGGGGCTGGCCGGCATGGTGGCGGTCGTGGTCGCCAGCCTGGGCGAGCGTCGCCGCGAGCTCGCCATCCTGCGCGCGCTCGGGGCCAGCCCGCGCCAGGTGTTCGCGCTGCTTGCAAGCGAGAGCGTGATGCTGGCGCTGGCGGGTATCGCGCTTGGCCTGGCGCTGCTGTATGGTGCGAGCGCGGCGTTGGCGCCGTGGTTGAGTGCCAATCATGGCCTGCAACTGACGCTCGGCTGGCCGACCTCTGGCGAATGGCGCCTGCTCGCGGCGGTGCTGGGGGCCAGCCTGATGGCGAGCCTGGTGCCGGCCTTGCGCGCCTACCGCTATTCGCTTGCCGACGGCATGAGTATCCGCGTCTGACTGCCGGCGGGCGTCCTCAAGATCTGAACAGGCTTCTACGATCGATGACTGCATCCAAGCTGTGCGCCGTGGTCGGCGCCTCCTTCCTCCTGTTGGCGGCGGTGCCGCAGGTTCAGGCGCAGAGCCAGGCTGCTGGTGCGCCGCAGTACCAGGTGGGCGACCGCCTGGCGGCGCCTGCCGGCAGCGCGAGCGGGCCGTTCCGCGAACTCAGCTGGGATGAGCTGATGCCCGCCGACTGGAAGCCCGAAGCACTGTTTGCCGACATCAACCTCGACGAGCTCGGCGACAACGACCCGCGCGCCATGGAGGTGCTGCAACGCATCCGCGAGGAATGGGACCGCGCGCCGGTCGTCGAGCGGCTTGCCGGCGAGCGTGTGCGCATCCCCGGCTTTCTCGTCCCGCTCGAGACCAACGGCGAACAGATCAGCGAGTTCCTGCTCGTGCCGTACTTCGGCGCCTGCGTGCATGTGCCGCCGCCGCCGGCCAACCAGCTCATCCACGTCATCCCCGACAAGGCGGTGCCGGCCGGCTACAACATGCTGCCGGTATGGGTCGAGGGGGTGATGGCGGTGGGGCGGATCGATTCCGACATGGGGGTGGCCGGCTACCAGCTGAGGGGGATGAAGGTCGAGGAGTACATCGACACCGAGCCGCTGCCGGACTGAACCGCAGCGGCAGGCGCCAATGTGACCGAATTAACGCTGCAAGCCGCGGGTTTGACTCAGTTTGGGCAGTTGCCCATAGAATGCGTCCAATTGTTCATCATGGATGACCTTCTGCGTGCAGCAAGCCTCGATCACCCTGGCGCCAGGCGCTGAGCCGGCATCGACCCCGGAACCGTCGCCGCGCGGCACGGATGCACTGCTCGCTTGCCTGCTGGTCGTGGCCCAGGCGCATGGCTTGTCCGTCACCCGCGAAGCCGTGCTCGCCGGCCTGCCGCTCGAGGGCGGGCGGCTCGGCCCGGCGCTGTTCGAACGCGCGGCAAGCCGGGCCGGGCTGTCGAGCCGCATCGTGCGCCAGGCCCTCGAGCACGTCGAACCCGCGCTGCTGCCCGCAGTGCTGCTGCTCGAGGACGGCCAGGCCTGCGTGCTCATGCGCGTGGACGCAGCCGCCGCCGTGGCCGAGGTGGTGTTCCCCGAGCTCGGCGACAGTGTGGTGACGATCGCGCTCGCCGAGCTGCGCGCGCGCTATGTCGGCGTCACCCTGTACGCGCGCCCGCGCCACCGCTTCGACGCGCGTACGCCCGAGGTCCGCGGTACGCGCGCCGGGCACTGGTTCTGGAGCGTGATGGCCGAGAACCGGGCGCTCTACCGCGACGTGCTGCTCGCGGCGCTGGTCATCAACGTGTTCGCGCTCGCGCTGCCCTTGTTCTCGATGAACGTGTATGACCGCGTCGTCCCCAACAATGCCATCGAGACCCTGTGGGCGCTCGCCATTGGCGTCATGATCGTCATCTGCGGCGACTTCGTGCTGCGCATGCTGCGCGGCTACTTCGTCGATCTTGCCGGTAGCCGTGCCGACGTCAAGCTGTCGGCGGTGATCATGGAGAAGGTGCTTGGCCTGCGCATGGAGGCCCGGCCCGACTCGGCCGGCTCCTTCGCCTCCAACCTGCGTGCCTTCGAGTCGGTGCGCGACTTCATCAGCTCGGCGACGGTCACCGCCTTCATCGACCTGCCGTTCGCGCTGCTCTTCGTCATCGTCATCGGCTGGATCGGCTGGCCGATGGTGATCCCCTTCGTCGTCGGCATCACGCTGCTGCTGCTCTACTCGCTCACCGTCCAGCGCCGCATGCATGCGCTGGCCGAAACCACTTACCGCGCCAGCGCGCAGCGTAACGCCACCCTGGTCGAGGGCCTGGTCGGCATGGAGACGGTGAAGGCGATGGGGGCCGAGGCGGTCATCCAGGGCAAGTGGGAGAAAAGCGCAGCGCTGGTCGCAAGCGTCGGCGCACGCCTGCGCCTGCTCGCCGCCACGAGCTCGAACGGCGCCCTGTGGGTGCAGCAGATGGTGAGCCTGTCGACAGTCATCATCGGCGTCTACCTGATCAGCGAGGGCGAGCTCACCATGGGCGGCCTCATCGCCTGCTACCTGCTGTCCTCGCGCGCGATGGCGCCGATCGGCCAGGTCGCCGGGCTGCTGGTGCAGTACCACTCCGCAGCGACCGCCTTCGAATCGCTCGAGGAGCTGATGCAGCGCCCGGTCGAGCGTCCGCAGGACAAGCGCTTCCTGAGCCGTCCGCTGCTGCGCGGCGACATCGAGTTCCGCAACGTCAGCTTCGCCTACGGCGAGGGCGAAATGCCGGCCCTGCGCGAGGTCTCCTTCACCATCCGTGCCGGCGAGCGCGTGGGCATCCTGGGCCGTGTGGGCTCAGGCAAGACCACGCTCGAGAAGCTCATCCTCGGGCTCTACCAGCCCACCGGCGGCGCCGTGCTGGTCGACGGCATCGACCTGCGCCAGCTCGACCCCGCCGAGCTGCGCCGCAACATCGGCTATGTGCCGCAGGATGTCACCCTGTTCTACGGCTCCCTGCGTGACAACATCGTCATCGGCATGCCGGAGGCGGGCGACGACAAGGTGTTGCGTGCCGCGCGCATTGCGGGCATCGCCGACTTCGTCGACGCCCACCCGCACGGTTACGGCATGCTCGTCGGCGAACGTGGCGAATCGCTCTCGGGCGGGCAGCGCCAGGGCGTGGCCATCGCCCGTGCGCTGGTCGCCGACCCGCCCATCCTGCTGCTCGACGAGCCTTCTGCCTCGATGGACCACGCCAGCGAGGAGGCGCTCAAGCAGCAGCTGCGCGCGCACGGCGCCGGCAAGACGCTGATCGTGATCACGCACCGAACCTCGCTGCTCGATCTGGTCGACCGCATCATCGTCATCGACGCCGGTCGCATCGTCGCCGACGGGCCCAAGGCCCAGGTGGTCGACGCCCTGCGCCAGGGCCGTATCGGGAGGGCAGGCTGATGTTGCCGCGCATGCAGCGTTCGCTGTTCGACAAGGTTGGCGAGGTGTCGCAGGGCTCGACGCAGCTCGGCGGTGGTGCGCTCGACCGCCTGGTGCGCAGCGCCGCCCGTGGCGACCGCCCGGGCGCCGATGACTGGATGGGCGAGGCCGACTGGGCCCGCCTGCAGCAGGAGCCGCTGCGCGCACGCGGCCTGCTGTGGATCATCGCCCTCGTGCTGGTCGCGCTGGTCGCGTGGGCGGCGCTGGCCGAACTCGATGAGGTCACGCGCGGCGAGGCGCGTGTCATTCCGTCGTCGCAGCTGCAGGTGGTGCAGTCCTTCGATGGTGGCGTGGTCGAGGAGATCGCCGTCCGCGAAGGCCAGGTCGTCGACACCGGCGAGCTGCTGTTGCGCATCGACCCCACGCGCTTCGTCTCGACCCTGCTCGAAAGCCGCGCCACCGCGCAGGCGCTGCAGGCCAGGGCAGCCCGCCTGGAGGCGCTCACGCGCGGCGGCGAGTTTGCCGTCGCCGCAGAGCTCGAGCGCGAGATCCCCGACATCGTCGCCCACGAACGCCGCATGTTCGAGACCAGTCGTGAGGGTATCAACGCCCAGATCGCCATTGCCCGCCAGCAGCTCAGCCAGCGCCAGCAGGAACTCAACGAAGTGCGCGCACGCCGCGATCAGGCTGCACGCGGCCTCGATCTTGCGGTGCGCGAGCTTGACGTCACCCGGCCGCTGGTGCGTTCCGGCGCGGTGTCCGACGTCGACATCCTGCGTCTCGAGCGCGATGTCGCACGCATGCGCGGCGAGCGCGACCAGGCCGCGGCGCAGATCTCGCGCGTGCAGGCCGCAATCACCGAAGCCGAAGGCAAGATCCAGGAGGTCGAGCTGGCGGTGCGCAACCAGTGGCGTGCCGAGCTCTCCGACACCATGAGCAAGCTCGGCAGCCTGTCCGAGGGCGCCCGTGGGCTCGAGGACCGCGTCAAGCACGCCGAGATCCGCTCGCCGATGCGTGGCACCGTCAAGCGCCTGCTCGTCAATACCGTGGGCGGCGTGGTACAGCCCGGCCGCGAGGTGGTCGAGATCGTCCCGCTCGACGACGCCCTGCTGCTCGAGGCGCGCATCAAGCCCAGGGACATCGGCTTCCTGCGCCCCGAGCAGCCGGCCGTGGTCAAGTTCAGCGCCTACGACTTCGCCATCTACGGTGGGCTCGACGCCGTCGTCGAGCACATCTCGGCCGATACCGTGCTCGATGACAAGGGCAACGCCTTCTACATCGTGCGCGTGCGCACACTGCAGAACGAGCTCGGCGAGGGCATGCCGATCATCCCCGGCATGGTCGCCGACGTCGACATCCTCACCGGCAAGAAGAGCGTGCTCGCCTACCTCGCCAAACCCGTGCTGCGCGCCAAGGCCAAAGCACTGACGGAGCGCTGAGCATGACCGAATACTTCATCAGCCCCAGCGCGCGGGCGCTCGACGCCTGGCGCAAGGCTTTCTCGAGCGCGGTGGTGCTTGGTTCCGCCGAACAGCTGCCGGCACTGGCCGCGGATGACCTCGTCTGGGTCGATGTCGAACTCGACGATTGGGCCGGCACGGTGCGCAGTCTGACCGCGAGGGGCGTGCGCGTGGTCGTCGTGTCGGCCCTGCCCGCGGACGAGCAGGCCCTGCGTGCGCTCGACAGCGGCGCGCGCGGCTACTGCCATGCATTCGCGGCCGCCGGCTTGTTCCACGAGGTGGCGCTCGTCGTGCGCCATGGTGGTCTGTGGGTCGGTCCGCAGCTATTGGCGCGCTTGATAACCGGGCTGGCGCCGCAACTCGCCCAGGCACCCGAGGCGCCCGCTGCACCCGCGCTCGATGAGCTCAGCCCGCGCGAGCGTGAGGTGACGATCGCCGTTGCCGAAGGGCTCACCAACAAGCAGGTCGCCCTGCGTCTCGACATCTCCGAACGCACGGTCAAGGCGCACCTGGCTGCGGTCTTCGACAAGCTCGGCGTCCCCGACCGCCTGCAGCTCGCCTTGCTCGTCTCCCGCGTCGGCGCTCAAGCCCAAGCGTGACGTAGTTCGCAGCCTGTCCACCTGGACAATAGCGCCTGCGCCGATGCCTCCGTACGCTTGCCAGCATCATGATTCTTGGTGCCCGGTCGCATCACGCGGCCAAGCGGCGCATAACGGAGAGCGAACGAAATGGCTGAAGCCCAGGTGGTTGGAAACGTCGTCTACGTCAGTGGTCAGGTTCTCGCCCGCAACGCCGATGGCGAACTGCGCGTGCTCAAGGTCGGCGACACCGTCCTCGAAGGCGAGGTCATCATCACCGGCCCCGGCGCCCGCGTCGAATTCTCCCACGCCGACGGCGCCACCACCCTCGTCCCCGAAGACAGCAGCGTCCTCGTAGCCGCCGACATGGGCGAGGCCGGTCGTGCCGACGCCCGTGCAGCTGCTGTCGAAGACGCCACCATCGCCCAGGTCATCCAGGCCATCGAAGCCGGGCAGGACCTGGGCGAAGTGCTCGAGGACCCGGCAGCCGGCCTGGCTGGCGGCGGCGCGGGCGAAGGCAGCAGCTTCGTGCGGCTGCTGCGCATCAGCGAGGACCTGGAAGGTGCGGGGCCGGTCGTCGATGGCAATGCTGAGGGCGATCGTCTCGAGTTCACCGCAGGTGCAGTCGATGGGCGGGCGGGCGCTGCGGCTGATGACGACGGCGCCCCCGTCGACACCCTGGCTCCGAGCGTCGTGGTGACGATCAATCCGGACGGGACTGTCAGTATCGTCTTCAGCGAGCCGCCGGTGGGCTTCGAGGCGAGCGACGTCGTTGTGACCAACGGTTCGATTTCCAACCTGGTGCAGGATCCGACCGATCCGACCCGTTGGACCGCCGACCTGACCCCGGCCGCTGGTTTTGAAGGTACGGTCACGGTCGAGATTCCCGCCGGTAGCTACACCGATGCGGCGGGTAATTCGGGCGGCGGCGGCAGCGACAGCACCGTGGTTGACACGCTCGCACCGAGCGTCAACGTCACCATCAACCCCAACGGCACCGTCAGCTTCGTGTTCAGCGAAGCCCCGGTGGGCTTCGAGGCTGCAGACGTCGTTGTGACCAACGGCAGCATCAGCAACCTCGTCCAGGACCCGACCGACCCGACGCGCTGGACGGCCGATCTGACCCCGGCCGCGGGTTTCGAGGGCAACGTCACCGTCGAAGTCCCCGCCGGCAGTTACACCGACGTCGCCGGCAATGCCGGTAGCGGCGATAGCGACAGCACGGCAGTCGACACGCTCGCGCCGAGCGTCAATGTCACGATCAACCCGGACGGTACCGTCAGCTTCGTGTTCAGCGAAGCCCCGGTGGCCTTCGAGGCTGCAGACGTTGTTGTGACCAACGGTTCGATTTCGAACCTGGTGCAAGATCCGACCGACCCGACGCGCTGGACGGCCGATCTGACCCCGGCCGCGGGCTTTGAAGGCACCGTGACCGTTGAAGTCCCCGCCGGCAGCTACACCGACGTGGCCGGCAATGCTGGCAGTGGCGATAGCGACAGCACCGCGGTGGATACCTTGGCCCCGAGCGTCAATGTCACGATCAACCCGGACGGCACGGTGAGCTTCGTGTTCAGCGAAGCCCCGGTGGGCTTCGAGGCTGCCGATGTGGTCGTCACCAACGGTTCGATCTCGAACCTGGTGCAGGATCCGACCGATCCGACGCGCTGGACGGCTGATCTGACCCCGGCCGCGGGCTTTGAAGGCACGGTGACCGTCGAAGTCCCCGCCGGTAGCTATACCGACGTGGCCGGCAACGCCGGTAGCGGCGATAGCGACAGCACCGCGGTCGACACGCTCGCGCCGAGCGTCAATGTCACGATCAACCCGGACGGCACCGTCAGCTTCGTCTTCAGCGAGCCGCCGGTGGGCTTCGAGGCGAGCGACGTGGTCGTCACCAACGGCAGCATCAGCAACCTCGTCCAGGATCCGACCGACCCGACCCGCTGGACGGCCGACCTGACCCCGGCCGCCGGCTTTGAAGGCAACGTCACGGTCGAAGTCCCGGCTGGCAGCTATACCGACGTGGCCGGCAATGCCGGTAGCGGCGATAGCGACAGCACGGCAGTCGACACGCTCGCGCCGAGCGTCAATGTCACGATCAACCCGGACGGCACGGTGAACTTCGTCTTCAGCGAAGCGCCGGTGGGCTTCGAGGCGAGCGACGTCGTTGTGACCAATGGTTCGATCTCGAACCTGGTTCAAGATCCGACCGATCCGACGCGCTGGACGGCTGATCTGACCCCGGCCGCGGGCTTTGAAGGCACGGTGACCGTCGAAGTCCCGGCAGGCAGTTACACCGACGTCGCCGGCAATGTCGGCAGTGGCGATAGCGACAGCACCGCGGTGGATACCTTGGCCCCGAGCGTCAACGTCACGATCAACCCGGACGGCACCGTCAGCTTCGTCTTCAGCGAAGCCCCGGTGGGCTTTGAAGCTGCCGATGTGGTCGTCACCAACGGTTCGATCTCGAACCTGGTGCAAGATCCGACCGACCCGACGCGCTGGGCCGCCGATCTGACCCCGGCTGCCGGCTTTGAAGGCACCGTGACCGTTGAAGTCCCCGCCGGCAGCTACACCGACGTGGCCGGCAATGCTGGCAGTGGCGATAGCGACAGCACCGCGGTGGATACCTTGGCCCCGAGCGTCAATGTCACGATCAACCCGGACGGCACGGTGAGCTTCGTGTTCAGCGAAGCCCCGGTGGGCTTCGAGGCTGCAGACGTCGTTGTGACCAATGGCAGCATCAGCAACCTCGTCCAGGATCCGACCGATCCGACGCGCTGGACGGCTGATCTGACCCCGGCCGCGGGCTTTGAAGGCACGGTGACCGTCGAAGTCCCCGCCGGCAGCTACACCGACGTGGCTGGCAATGCCGGCAGTGGCGATAGCGACAGCACCGCGGTCGACACGCTCGCACCGAGCGTCAACGTCACCATCAACCCCAACGGCACCGTCAGCTTCGTGTTCAGCGAAGCCCCGGTGGGCTTCGAGGCTGCAGACGTCGTTGTGACCAACGGCAGCATCAGCAACCTCGTCCAGGACCCGACCGACCCGACGCGCTGGACGGCCGATCTGACCCCGGCCGCGGGTTTCGAGGGCAACGTCACCGTCGAAGTCCCCGCCGGCAGTTACACCGACGTCGCCGGCAATGCCGGTAGCGGCGATAGCGACAGCACGGCAGTCGACACGCTCGCGCCGAGCGTCAATGTCACGATCAACCCGGACGGCACGGTGAGCTTCGTGTTCAGCGAAGCCCCGGTGGGCTTCGAGGCGAGCGACGTTGTTGTGACCAACGGTTCGATTTCGAACCTGGTGCAGGATCCGACCGACCCGACGCGCTGGACCGCCGATCTGACCCCGGCCGCGGGCTTTGAAGGCACGGTGACCGTCGAAGTCCCCGCCGGCAGCTACACCGACGTCGCCGGCAACGCCGGCAGTGGCGATAGCGACAGCACCGCGGTGGATACCTTGGCTCCGAGCGTCAATGTCACGATCAACCCGGATGGCACGGTGAGCTTCGTGTTCAGCGAAGCCCCGGTGGGCTTCGAGGCTGCAGACGTTGTCGTGACGAACGGCAGCATCAGCAACCTGGTGCAGGATCCGACCGACCCGACGCGCTGGACGGCCGACCTGACCCCGGCCGCCGGCTTTGAAGGCAACGTCACGGTCGAAGTCCCGGCTGGCAGCTATACCGACGTCGCCGGCAATGCCGGCAGTGGCGATAGCGACAGCACGGCAGTCGACACGCTCGCGCCGAGCGTCAATGTCACGATCAACCCGGACGGTACCGTCAGCTTCGTGTTCAGCGAAGCCCCGGTGGGCTTCGAGGCTGCAGACGTTGTTGTGACCAACGGTTCGATTTCGAACCTGGTGCAGGATCCGACCGACCCGACGCGCTGGACGGCCGATCTGACCCCGGCCGCGGGTTTCGAGGGCAATGTCACGGTCGAAGTCCCCGCCGGTAGCTACACCGACGTCGCCGGCAATGCTGGCAGTGGCGATAGCGACAGCACCGCGGTCGACACGCTCGCGCCGAGCGTCAATGTCACGATCAACCCGGACGGCACGGTGAGCTTCGTGTTCAGCGAAGCCCCGGTGGGCTTCGAGGCTGCAGACGTTGTCGTGACGAACGGCAGCATCAGCAACCTCGTCCAGGATCCGACCGACCCGACCCGCTGGACGGCCGACCTGACCCCGGCCGCCGGCTTTGAAGGCAACGTCACGGTCGAAGTCCCGGCTGGCAGCTATACCGACGTGGCCGGCAATGCCGGTAGCGGCGATAGCGACAGCACGGCAGTCGACACGCTCGCGCCGAGCGTCAATGTCACGATCAACCCGGACGGCACGGTGAACTTCGTCTTCAGCGAAGCCCCCGTGGGCTTCGAGGCTGCAGACGTCGTTGTGACCAATGGCAGCATCAGCAACCTCGTCCAGGATCCGACCGACCCGACGCGCTGGACGGCCGACCTCACGCCGGCCGCTGGTTTCGAGGGCAACGTTACGGTTGAAGTCCCCGCCGGCAGCTATACCGATGTGGCCGGCAATGCTGGCAGTGGCGATAGCGACAGCACCGCGGTGGATACCTTGGCCCCGAGCGTCAATGTCACGATCAACCCGGACGGCACGGTCAGCTTCGTCTTCAGCGAGCCGCCGGTGGGCTTCGAGGCGAGCGACGTCGTTGTGACCAATGGTTCGATCTCGAACCTGGTGCAAGATCCGACCGACCCGACGCGCTGGACCGCCGATCTGACCCCGGCTGCCGGCTTTGAAGGCACCGTGACCGTTGAAGTCCCCGCCGGCAGCTATACCGACGTGGCCGGCAACGCCGGTAGCGGCGATAGCGACAGCACCGCGGTCGACACGCTCGCCCCGAGCGTCAATGTCACGATCAACCCGGACGGCACGGTCAGCTTCGTGTTCAGCGAAGCCCCGGTGGGCTTCGAGGCGAGCGACGTTGTTGTCACCAACGGTTCGATTTCGAACCTGGTGCAGGATCCGACCGATCCGACGCGCTGGACGGCTGATCTGACCCCGGCCGCGGGCTTTGAAGGCACGGTGACCGTCGAAGTCCCCGCCGGCAGTTACACCGACGTGGCCGGCAACGCCGGTAGCGGCGATAGCGACAGTACGGCAGTCGACACGCTCGCGCCGAGCGTCAATGTCACGATCAACCCGGACGGCACGGTCAGCTTCGTGTTCAGCGAGGCGCCGGTGGGCTTCGAGGCTGCAGATGTGGTCGTCACCAACGGTTCGATCTCGAACCTGGTGCAAGATCCGACCGACCCGACCCGCTGGACCGCCGATCTGACCCCGGCCGCAGGCTTTGAAGGCACGGTGACTGTCGAAGTCCCTGCGGGCAGTTACACCGACGTGGCCGGCAATGCCGGCAGTGGCGATAGCGACAGTACGGCAGTCGACACGCTCGCGCCGAGCGTCAATGTCACGATCAACCCGGACGGCACCGTCAGTTTCGTCTTCAGCGAAGCCCCGGTGGGCTTCGAGGCGAGCGACGTCGTTGTGACCAATGGTTCGATCTCGAACCTGGTGCAAGATCCGACCGACCCGACGCGCTGGACGGCCGACCTCACGCCGGCCGCTGGTTTCGAGGGCAATGTCACGGTCGAAGTCCCGGCCGGTAGCTACACCGACGTGGCCGGCAATGCTGGCAGTGGCGATAGCGACAGCACGGCGGTCGACACGCTCGCCCCGAGCGTCAATGTCACGATCAACCCGGACGGCACGGTCAGCTTCGTGTTCAGCGAAGCCCCGGTGGGCTTCGAGGCGAGCGACGTTGTTGTCACCAACGGTTCGATTTCGAACCTGGTGCAAGATCCGACCGACCCGACGCGCTGGACCGCCGATCTGACCCCGGCCGCGGGCTTTGAAGGCACCGTGACCGTTGAAGTCCCCGCCGGCAGCTACACCGACGTGGCCGGCAATGCTGGCAGTGGCGATAGCGACAGCACCGCGGTCGATACCTTGGCCCCGAGCGTCAATGTCACGATCAACCCGGATGGCACGGTCAGCTTCGTGTTCAGCGAAGCCCCGGTGGGCTTCGAGGCTGCCGATGTTGTCGTCACCAACGGTTCGATCTCGAACCTGGTGCAAGATCCGACCGACCCGACGCGCTGGACGGCCGACCTCACGCCGGCCGCTGGTTTCGAGGGCAATGTCACGGTCGAAGTCCCGGCCGGTAGCTACACCGACGTGGCCGGCAATGCTGGCAGTGGCGATAGCGACAGCACGGCGGTCGACACGCTCGCCCCGAGCGTCAATGTCACGATCAACCCGGACGGCACGGTCAGCTTCGTGTTCAGCGAAGCCCCGGTGGGCTTCGAGGCTGCAGACGTGGTCGTCACCAACGGTTCGATTTCGAACCTGGTGCAAGATCCGACCGACCCGACGCGCTGGACCGCCGACCTCACGCCGGCCGCCGGCTTTGAAGGCACGGTGACTGTCGAAGTCCCGGCTGGCAGTTACACCGACGTGGCCGGCAACGCCGGTAGCGGCGATAGCGACAGCACCGCGGTCGACACGCTCGCGCCGAGCGTCAATGTCACGATCAACCCAGATGGCACCGTCAGCTTCGTCTTCAGCGAAGCCCCGGTGGGCTTCGAGGCGAGCGACATCGTCGTCACCAACGGTTCGATTTCGAACCTGGTGCAGGATCCGACCGACCCGACGCGCTGGACCGCCGACCTCACGCCGGCGGCCGGCTTTGAAGGCACGGTGACCGTCGAAGTCCCCGCCGGCAGCTACACCGACGTCGCCGGCAATGCCGGTAGCGGCGATAGCGACAGCACGGCAGTCGACACGCTCGCGCCGAGCGTCAATGTCACGATCAACCCGGACGGCACCGTCAGTTTCGTCTTCAGCGAAGCCCCGGTGGGCTTCGAGGCGAGCGACGTCGTTGTGACCAACGGCAGTATCAGCAACCTCGTCCAGGACCCGACCGACCCGACCCGCTGGACCGCCGACCTGACCCCGGCCGCCGGCTTTGAAGGCACGGTGACCGTCGAAGTCCCCGCCGGTAGCTATACCGACGTGGCCGGCAACGCCGGTAGCGGCGATAGCGACAGCACGCTGATCGATACCAGCGCGGCGATTACCGTCAGTCTTAATAACGTCGGTAGTGCCAATGTCACCGCGGTGCCGATCACCGGCACCACCACCAGTGTGGAGCCCGGCCAGACGGTTACGCTCGTCATCAGCGACAACGACCCCGCCACGCCGGATGTGACGGTCACGACCACGGTCAATGCCGACGGCAGCTACGGCACCACGGCCAACCTCAGCGCGCTCACCGATGGTCCGCTCACGGTCACCGCCACGGTTACCGACCTTGCCGGCAACACGGCTGTGGATAGCGACAACGGGGTGAAGGCCATCGCCGACACGCCCAACCTCGCGCCCATCAACGACATCTTCATCCTCACTCCCGGCAGCACCGTCATCTCTACGGGTGGTAGCGACACGGTGGTCACGCCGGGCGACAACAACTCCGGCAATGGTGTCTTGAGGGCGGATCTCGAGCGCGAGCTTGGCCTGCCCAGCGGCTACCTGAGCAACCGTTTCAACCCTGTGGGCGAAAACGTCACCCACAACGGCAACGTCACCGTGCTCGACGGCAAGGTCACCGAATCGCATCACGCAATGACGGCCGGCTCCACGGTGAGCTGGAACTACATCTTCACCAACGGCGAGAACCTCGCGTCCGAGGTTGCGAATGGCTTCAACGACCTGGTCGTGCTCATCGTGACCGATCCCTCCGGCGCCAAGCAGTCGATCCTGGTCAACGCCTCCGAGGTCAAGTTCCCGCAAAGCAGCGTCAGCGACAGCTTCACCTTCACCGCCAGCGCCGATGGCCAGTACAGCTTCCAGTGGCTGGTGCTCAACGGTGGCGACCGCCTCAAGGACTCGTCGCTGCAGCTGTCTGCGCCGCGCTTTGGCGCGCCGGGCGATGCTGCGGCCTACGGTGCGCCCGTGCGCCTGCCCGTGTTTGCCGAACTGGCTGACAAGAGCGGGTCCGAGGTGCTCACCGTCGTCGTCTCCGGCGTTCCTGCCGGCGCCCGCTTCACCTCGGGTACCGACAACGGCGACGGCACCTGGACCTTCACCGCGGCCGAGCTCGGCAACCTGCTGCTGATGCCGCCTGCAGGCTTCTCCGGCTCGATGGCGCTCACCGTCACTGCGATCGCACGTGAGACCGCGAATGACGACACCGCGGTCAGCCAGCAGACCGTCAACATCACCTTCAACCAGACCGACTCCACCGTCACCAACAGCACCGGTGCGGGCCAGACGCTCAACGGCACCGGCGGCGACGATCTCATCCGCGGCTATGCGGGCGACGACACCATCAACGGCGGTGCCGGCGACGACCTCATCTTCGGCGGTGCCGACAATGACACCCTGCGTGGCGGGACGGGTAACGACTGGCTGTATGGCGGGCAGGGCAACGACACCCTGTACGGCGATGCCGGCAACGACGTCCTCGTCGGCGGTGCGGGTAACGATACCCTGTATGGTGGTGCCGGAGCCGACGTGTTCAAGTGGCAGTTCGGCGACCAGGGCAGCACCAGCGCGCCCGCGGTCGACGTGGTCAAGGACTTCAGCGTGAGCCAGGGCGACGTGCTCGACCTGCGCGACCTGCTGATCGGCGAATCCCACCAGGGCATCGACGCCGGCAACCTCGCCGACTACCTCGACTTCAGCTTCGAGCCGGGCGCGGGCTCCGCCGCCGGGACGACCGTCATCGCGGTCAAGA
The DNA here is from genome assembly GCF_000310125.2 of Thauera sp. 27. Taxonomy (NCBI): domain Bacteria; kingdom Pseudomonadati; phylum Pseudomonadota; class Betaproteobacteria; order Rhodocyclales; family Zoogloeaceae; genus Thauera; species Thauera sp. 27. Next base: position 8,054 of record NZ_AMXB01000048.1, on the reverse strand, counting down.
CCCAGGGGGCGGCAATGACGGGGCCGGACCAGATCATCCGCCTCGAAGGTGTCGACCTGCTGGGCGGCCTGGCCGACGACAATCAGATCATCCAGAACCTGCTCAGCAGCGGCCGGTTGATCACCGACTGACCATGTCCCAATGGCCTGCCGGGGCAACCCGGCAGGCCACCGCAAGAGGCTCAGGCATGCCTTACGTAGAACGCAACGCCGCTGGAGACATTGTCGCCGTCAGCGCCACCGAAGACGCGATCCACCGTCACCTCGTCGACGCCGAAGACCCACAGCTGCGGGTCTTCCTGCACAAGCTCAGCGCCACCCCCGGGCTCGCCGAGACGGATCTGCACATGGTCCGCGTGCTCGAGGATCTCATCGACCTGCTCGTCGAACGCGCGGTGATCCGCTTTACCGACCTGCCGCCCGCGGCCCAGGAGAAGCTCAGCGCACGGCGCAGCGCACGGGTCTCGATGCGCAGCCTGCACCTGCTCGACGACGCTGACGGACAGGTGGTGCTCTGACCTACCGCGTCCGCCGCGCCCTGGCCCGCTGTCCGCAGGCCCGGGCGCTCATGCTTGCGCCTGCACGCCTGGTCCGGTCACCCCGTCCACCCCCAGGCGTGTCAGCGCCGCTTGCTCCTGTGCCGTGCTCACGCCCTCGGCAATGACCTGCACGCCGATGCTGTGCGCCAGCATGCACAGGCTGCGCAGTACGTTCTGGTTGCCGGGCTCGGTGTCGATGCTGCGCACCATGGACGCATCCACCTTGATGTAGTCCAGGCCCAGGTCGTGCAAGTCACCGATGCGCTTGAGCTCACGGCCGCAATGCTCGATACCGATCCGGCAGCCAAGCGGCTTGAGCATCTGGCACAGCTCGCGGAACTCCGCAGGGTGCTGCACCACGCCGTACTCCGGTACCTCGACCCACAGCTTGCGTGCAGCCTCGGGTCGGCTGTCGAGCAGCGTCTGCAGATGGTTACGGAAGGCTGCATCGCACAGCGACTCGGCCGATATGTTGATGCCCAGCGCCGACGGTTCCTGTTCCACGTCCAGCAACGCACGTCGCACAACCTCGGCGTCGATCCGGCTCACCAGCCCGAGGCGCGCCGCCCACGGCATGAAATAGCCCGCGCTCTGCCACTCGCCACCCATCTCCAGGCGCACCGGCGCCTCCTGGTGCAACACGGCGCCGCCTGTCGACAGCACCGGGAAGCGTGCCAGCATCATCCGCGACTTCAGCACGGCATCCTCGATCGCACAGCGCCAACCATGCAGGTCGGTATGCGGCAGGGGCGGCCGGCCGGGGTCGGCGATGCGGATCATGCGCGCGCCGTCCTGCTCGGCCCCCGCCAGCGCCCCGTCGGTATGGGCGAGCAGCGCCTTCAGCGCCGTGCCTGGTGCAAACGCGCATGCCCCCAGCGCAAAGGCCACCTCCAAGGGCTCGCCTTCGCCAGCGTGGGCGATCGCGCGGTCGATCTCCACCTGCATGCGCTGAGCGACTGCGGCGGCATCCTCCTCGCCGCAGGCCAGCAGCGCAAAATCGGTACCGTTCAGTCGTCCTGCCTCCCAGCCCGGCTGCGACGACGCCAGGTGCAGCAGGTGATGGCCGAGCGTGCGCAGCAGGGCATCGACCGCCGGTCGTCCCAGGCGGCGGTTCAGCGCAGCCATGTCGGCAATGCGCGCGATCGCCAGCGTGCCGCCGGCACGCGCATCCTCACGCTCCAGGGCACTCTCCACCTGGCGCAGGAACTGGGCACGGGTCATCAGGCAGGTCAGTGCGTCATGCTGGCTCTGGAAACGCAGCGCCTCCAGGCGCTCGGCCTCCTCACTCAGCATTTGCCGCACCCTGCCTGACAAGGCGTTCATCGCCCCCACCACGCGGCGGAACTCCAGCGTCCCCGGTTCGGCGGTGGTGACGAAGCGGCGCTCGCCAATCGCGCTCGCCTGCGCGACCACATCGTCGAGCGGGCGCAGGATGCGCTTGAGCAGAGCCGTACCCAGCGCGCCACAGGCCAGGCCACCAAGCGCAAACCACAGCAACAGGTCCAGCGTCGATTGCCACAGCGACTCATAGGCATAGCGGTCATGGCTCAGCACCTGCAGCGTACCGAACTGGTGCCAGCCATCCTGCACCTGCGCCACCCCCGCACCCGCCTGCATCGGCACCAGCGCCCGGAACCAGGCCGGCACAGTCCCCGCCTCGCCCGCGTCGCTCAGCTCGGCGATCGTCTCTCCATTGGGCGCGGTAAGCCGGATCAACCGGTAGTGGCCGGTGTCCATGCGCGCCGACATCTGCAGCTCGATGCTCACCGGGTCCTTCGGCAGATGCGACAGCACCAGCGCCAGCGCCCCTGCGTTGTCGATGTTCTTCACCGTCATCGCCTGCACCAGGTAAGCCCGCGCCGACAGGGTGCCCACGACCAGGCTTCCTCCCAGGGCGAGCACGGTCAGGCAGACGGTTGCGATCCACAGCTTCTTGATCAGGGACATGATGGGTGCATCCTTGCAGAGATCTTCATTTTCTCAGTTCGAGCCCTTCGCTCGCCATGCGCTCCAGCACGCTGCGCCAGCGCGACAGGCGCGCCGTCGGGTCTGCGGACGAGGTGCTCGCGCCCTGTACCCACAGGCCTTCGCTGGTGAAGCTGAAAATCGGAAACAGGTCGGGGCGGCGGCTGGCCGGGCGAATCTCGCCCACCAGGTTGTCCAGGATCAGCGGCTCGGCGTCGGCCGATTCGAAATAGCCCACCACCATATGGGCCTGCGACACCGTGCTTTGCGGCCCGCCGATGCGGGCTCGCACATAGATCAGGCGCAGCCGTTCGGCCGGCATGCCCAGCGCAATCAGGCTGGCGTACTTGGCGATTGCAAAATCCTCGCAATCGCCTGCGCCGCGCGCAAGCATCTCAAGCGGCGTCGCCCAGTAGTCCGCTTGCCGCCAAACCACGATGTCATCCTCGAAGCGCACCCGGCGGTTGAAGAACCCATTCACGCGCGCCAACTGGTCCGCCGTCTCCAGCGCCGCCGCCTCGCCCAGCATCGCACGCCAGTCGCGCACCTGCTCGGCCACTGCGTCGCCGTGGCGGGCGAGGGCGATGCGCTCCATGTGCTCGAAGTCGGCCTCGGCCAGCACGCGCGACAAGCCGCCCGCCAGCGCCAGTATGGCGAGCAGGTAACAAACCGTCCTGGAAAGGGCGACGAGGGTCAGGGGCATGACATAATGCTGGCCGGGTGCTCACGATTATGCGGGATCGGCCGTGATGCGGCACAGCGCTGGCCGCGCCACGACGTGACCCAGGACACGCCGGAGCCGGTAAATGCGCATGGCTTGTGCATTGCGTCACCGATTGCCGTCGATCTACCCACAACGCACGACCCGGATTGGGTCTAATGCGCACGTACTCCGAATCGCTCTCCGTTCGAAACCAAGGTTCTAATAAATGAACAATAAAGCTCTTCGCCGCACGCTCGGCATGATCGCACTCCTTGCGGTGCATGGCACTGCACAGGCAGCTTCCGCCCCAGTCCCCGACGCGCTGCGCGACGCCGTGCTCAAGGTCGTCGCCACCAACCCCGACGTGCAGGCACGCTGGCACGCTTTCCGCGCCGCCGGCGCCGAGCAGGACGTTGCGCGCGGCGGCTACCTGCCGCAGGTCGACCTCAACGCCGGCATTGGCCGCGAACGTGTCGACCGTCCCCGCGAACCCGTTGACAGCTACACCCGCCGCGGCGCCACCCTGTCGCTCAACCAGATGCTGTACGACGGCTTTCTCACCCGCAGTGAAGTGTCCCGCCTTGGCTACGCTCGTCTCGCCCGCTACTACGAAGTTGTCGATGCGGCCGAAACTGCCGCGCTCGACACGGTGCGCACCTACGCCGACGTGCTCCGCTACCGCGAACTCGTGCAGCTGGCCAAGGACAACTACGTCGAGCACCGCCGCGTGTACGACCAGATCGCCGAGCGCGCCGCCGCCGGCGTGGGCCGCCGCGTAGATCTCGAGCAGGCCAGCGGCCGCCTCGCGCTTGCCGAATCCAACCTCCTCACCGAGGTCAGCAACCTGCACGACGTCAGCGCGCGCTACCTGCGCCTGGTCGGCGAAGAGCCTGCCGAGCGCCTCACCGCGCTTCCCGACACCCTCGCCGGCAGCGAAGGCCTGCCTGCCACCGCCTCCGACGCCGTGCGTGCCGCGCTCGTCTCCAGCCCCGCCATCAACGCCGCGGTCGAGAACGTGCGCGCCGGCCAGGCAGAAGTCCAGGCTCGCCGCAGCGCCAACCAGCCGCGTATCGACTTGCGCGCCCGCCAGTCGCTCGACAACAACCTCGACGGCGTCAGCGGTAGCACGCGCGAAGGCGTGGTCGAAGTCGTGCTCAACTACAACCTGTTCCGCGGTGGCGCCGACCAGGCCCGCATCCGCCAGGCGGCAGAAACGCTCAACCAGTCCCGCGACCTGCGCGAAAAGGCCTGCCGCGACCTGCGCCAGACCCTGTCCATCGCCTACAACGACAGCGCCCGCCTGCGCGAGCAGCTCGGCTACCTCGACCAGCACCAGCTGGCCATTGCCAAGGCGCGCGAAGCCTATCGCCAGCAGTTCGACATCGGCCAGCGCACGCTGCTCGACCTGCTCGATACCGAGAACGAGTACTTCCAGGCTCGCCGCGCCTACACCGGCGCCCGCTTCGACCTCCTCACCGCCCAGGCGCGCACCCTCGCCGGCATGGGGCAGTTGCTGCCCAGGCTGCAAGTTGCCCGCGAAGGCTTGCCCTCGGCTGCCGAACTTGGTCAGGACCGCGACGGCATCGACCCCGCCGAGCTCTGCCCGCCGGACGCCCCGTCCATGCTGCAGGTCGACAAGGACGCGCTGTTTGCCGAGGCCCTGCGCGAGGCCGGCGCCCGCAGGCCCTGATCCCACTCGGCGCGGGGGGGCGCCTCGAGTGCTCCCTCAGCGCCCTTTGAACACCGGCGCGCGCTTGTTCAGGAAAGCATCCAGGCCTTCGCGGTAATCCTCGGTCGCCAGAAAGTCGAACGCAGCGCGCCGCTCGGCCTCATCCAGCGGCGCGCCAGTCATCAGCCGGCGCACCCACTGCTTGTGCCAGCGCGCCACCAGCGGTGCCCCTGCGCAGATACGCTCAGCGCTCAGCGCCGCCTCCTCGAACACGCGCTCGTCATCCACCACCCGGCTCAGCAGGCCCTTCTGCAAGGCCTCGCGTGCATCCAGGATACGGCCCTCGAGCAGGATCTCCAGCACCACCGCCGGCCCCACCAGCGCCAGCAGCCCGGCCATCTCCCCCGGGTACATCGAGAACCCCAGGCGGTTGATCGGCGCACCAAAGCGTGACGACTCGCCAGCGATACGGATGTCGCAGCAGCCGGCAATCTCCAGCCCGCCGCCCACGCACGCACCGCGGATCGCCGCCACCGTCGGCACCGCACAGTCGCGCAGCGCGTTGAGCGCGCTCGCCACCAGATCCTCGTGGTAGTGCATCGCGTCATCCACCGTCGCACGCACGGTCACGAACTCCTCGATGTCGCCGCCAGCGGCGAAGGCCTTCTCGCCCGCGCCACGCACAATCACGCAACGCACGCCATCGTCGGCCGCAACGCGCGCCATTGCGGCGGAAAGACCGCGCCACATTGCGGCATTCACCGCATTGAGCTTGGACGGGTTGCACAGCGTCACGGTGGCGACGCCTGCGCTGATTTCACAATCGATTCCTGGGTTCATCGGCAAGCCTGACTATCGTCGATCAAAATTTTCCATACGGGGTAGTATGGGATCTTATGGATGATATATCATCCGCCGCTGCTGATAACCCCGCGTCAGACGGAGCGCTCGGCAAAAAGGAGGGTGGAGGGCAATGCAGTTCTACGTTGCTTATCCATGAGGAGGGAGAAGTGTCTGTCTCAATGTATGCGCATATTCGGCGCAACCCACGCTTCAAGGAGCTGGTAGCCAAGCGGACCCGTTTTGCGGGCATCCTCGCGGTCATCGTTCTGGCCATGTTCTATGGCTTCGTCCTGCTCGTCGCGTTCGCGCCCGGGCTCATCGGCATGCGCCTCTCCGAGGGCAGCAACATCACCTTCGGCATCGTTGCCGGCCTGTTCCAGTTCGTCTTCTTCTGGGTGCTCACCTGGGTGTATGTCCGTCGCGCCAACGGCGAATTCGACGACATCAACAAAGAAATCGTAAAAGCAGCATGGAAGGACGAGAAATGATGAACGCCACCTTCCTGTCGCGCCTCGGCGCCGGTCTCCTCGTCCTCGCCCTCCCTGCGCTCGCGCTCGCCAAGGGCGACATGGGCCAGATGGAGAAGCAGGCCCTCAATTTCCACGCCATCGGCATGTTCTTCGTGTTCGTGATGCTCACCCTGGGCATCACCTACTGGGCGGCCAGCCGCACCAAGTCGACTGCCGACTTCTACACCGCGGGCGGCGGCATCACCGGCTTCCAGAACGGCCTGGCGATCGCTGGTGACTACATGTCCGCGGCCACGCTGCTCGGCCTCACCGCCATGATGTACATGCAGGGCGTCGACGCCTACATCTACATGCTGTCCTTTTTCGTCGGCTGGCCCATCATCCTGTTCCTGATGGCCGAACGCCTGCGCAACCTCGGCAAGTTCACCTTCGCCGACATCACCGCCTACCGCCTCAACCAGGGCAAGGTGCGCACCATGGCCGCGGTCAGCTCGCTCACCGTGGTGTGCTTCTACCTCGTCGCGCAGATGGTCGGCGCCGGCCAGCTCATCAAGCTGCTGTTCGGCCTCGACTACAACATCGCGCTCGTCGTCGTCGGCGCGCTCATGATGATCTACGTCACCTTCGGCGGCATGGTCGCCACCACCTGGGTGCAGATCATCAAGGCCGTCATGCTGCTCATCGGCGGCACCACCGTCGGCGTGCTCGCCTTCAGCCAGTTCGGCTTCAGCTTCGACGAGCTCACCACCCGTGCGATGGAAGTGCACAAGCTGGGCGCCAAGCTGCTGTCCCCGGGCAGCCTGCTCGCCGACCCCATCACCGCCATCTCGCTCGGCCTGGGCCTGATGTTCGGTACCGCCGGCCTGCCGCACATCCTGATGCGCTTCTTCACCGTCACCGACGCCAAGGAAGCGCGCAAGTCCGTGCTCTACGCCTCGGGCATCGTCGCCTACTTCTTCAACGTCATCGCCATCATGGGCCTGTGCGCCATCCTCATCGTCGGCACCAACCCCGAGTTCTTCGAGGGCGGTGAGATCGGCGGCAAGGTCGTCGGCGGCGGCAACATGATCGCCATGCACCTGGCCCAGGCCGTCGGCGGCAACCTGCTGCTCGGCTTCCTGTCGGCAGTGGCCTTCGCAACCATCCTCGCGGTGGTGGCCGGCCTGGCGCTGGCTGGCGCGTCGGCGATCTCGCACGACATCTACTCGCGCGTCATCATGAAGGGCAAGGCCAACGAAGCCACCGAGCTCAAGGTGTCCAAGTACGCCACCATCGGCCTGGGCATCGTCGCCATCCTGCTCGGCATGGCCTTCGAGAAGATGAACATCGCGTTCATGGTCGCGCTCGCCTTCGGCGTTGCCGCATCGGCCAACTTCCCGGTGCTCATCCTGTCGATGTACTGGAAGGGCCTCACCACGCGCGGCGCCCTCATGGGTGGCTACTCCGGCCTCATCAGCGCGGTGCTGTTCGTGCTGCTGTCCAAGTCGGTGTGGGTCGACGTGCTGCACTTCGAGTCGGCCATCTTCCCCTACACCCAGCCCGCCCTGTTCTCGATGCCCATCGCCTTCTTCATGACCTGGCTGTTCTCCACGCTCGACAAGAGCCAGGAAGCCAAGGACGAGAAGGAAGCCTTCGAAGACCAGTACGTGCGCGCCCAGACCGGCGTCGGCGCTGCCACGGCCGCCGCGCACTAAGCCGCACGCGCTCCAAGCCCTCGCGGCTGGCCCCGCTCCCGTAGGAGCGGCGCCAGCCGCGAGCTTTTTGGGGCCCACCCAACGCCCATCGCCCCAACCCCTCGCGGCTCGCGCCGCTCCTACGGTGGGAACACACGCTGCGGCGCTCTCCTGTGGGAGCGGCGCCAGCCGC
>NZ_AMXB01000047.1:0-31881 GCF_000310125.2 Thauera sp. 27 | reverse complement strand
TGCTGCGCGACCCGCTGCTGCCGGCCTGGCTGGGCCGCATCGCCCGCGCCGGAGGCACCGCCGTCGTGCCCGGCGGCGGCGCCTTTGCCGATGCCGCGCGCGCCGCGCAGGCACACTGGCAGGTGGATGACGTGGCCGCGCACAACATGGCGGTACTCGGCATGGCACAGTGCGCTCATCTGCTGCATGGCATCGAGCCGCGACTGGCGCTCGCCGCGTCGGTGGCCGGCATGCACGCCCCCCTGGCCGCAGGCCGTGCCACGATCTGGCTGGCGCTGGACCTGCAGCGCGACGCGGCCGATGCGCTCACCAGCTGGGACGTGACCAGCGACAGCCTGGCGGCCTGGCTGGCGCTGCGCCTGGGCGCCAGCGAACTCGTGCTGGTGAAGGCTTGCGCGCTGCCGGCAGGCGCCACGCCGGCCGAACTCGCCGCCGCCGGCATCGTCGACCGCGCCTTTCCCGCCTACGCCGAACAGTGCGCGCGCGCAGGCATCGACTGCCGGGTGCTGAACCGCACCGAGTTCGACCGCGCCCTCGGCTGAGCAGCCGCCGCGCGCAAGCGCGCGCCTTGCGCGCTTGCGCCTTAGTGCGGCCGCCCGGCGCGCTGCGCGAGCACGCGCTCGAGCGCCCGGAAGAAGGCCACGGCATGCACCATCTGGTTGCGGTGGCGGTACTCGAAGGCAGGCAGCACGCGCTTCACCGGGCTGAAACGCAGCTGCATGATGCCCACCACCCGCCATTGGCCGTCACCTTGCTTCTCGAGCACCGGTCCGCCCGACATGCCGGCCTCGAAAGCGCAGTCGACCGCGATCAGGCCAATCACCGGGCCGCTGTCGCGTGCCCGGCAGCCCTCCTCGACCGCTACGCCCGCCCGCTTTCCGCCCGAATACGGGAAGCTGATCGTCATCAACGGGCCCTGCGGCAGATAGTCGGCAGAGGTCGGCCGCAGGGTGGGCAGGAAGCCATATTCGCGGCCGAGGCAGTCGTCGAGCTGGAGGATGGCCCAGTCGCCGGTCATGCCGCGCGGGGCGGCCGGATGGTAGTTGCCGAAGTCGACCACGCGCGCCACGCTGCGGTGGCGGAACACGCCCGGCCGCTCGGGATCGGGGCCGATGTGGAAGGCGAGCGCATGTCCGCGATGCGGAACGTCATCGGGCACGTCATCGGGCACGCCATTGGGTACGCCGATGGGCTCCTCGCTCGAGGCCGCCTGCGCGTCACGGAAGAAGGCCGAATGGAAGGTCGTCACCGCGTGGCATTCGCCGACCAGGAAGGCGCTGCCGACCTGCCGGCCTGCATTGACCACGATGCCTACCGAGCGCAGCAGCGGCTGGTCGGCGGGGCGGTAAGCGCGGCGGTCGGCAACGAAGACGTTGGCAGCCGCCGCGCCTGCGAAAAGCATCATGCACAGCAGCACGACCGGCAGGCCAAGCACACGCCAGGCGTACACGGGCGCGCAGTCGGAGCCAGGTCGCGCGCTCATTGCAGGCTCACACGGCGGGCGCTTCCGCGGCCGTACGCGCTGGCTCTGCGGCCACCTGCGTGGCCAGGCCGTCGATCGCCGCGCGCAGCGCGCGCAGGCGCCGCGGATCGAGCCGGCCCTCGCGGCGCCCCTCGCACACTGCGCTGCGAAAGCCGGCGAAGTCCGGCCCCAGCCGCGCCAGTGGCGCAAGGTCGGCGGCGCGCAGGGCGCCGGCCAAGCCCACCATCCGCCCCGCGCCATGGGCGCGATCGATGAAGGCGCCAAGGGCTTCGGCGCCGAGCAGGTCGAGCAGGCTGCCGGCGTGCTTCACCTGGGTGTCGGCCATCACCGCGGCAAAAGGCGGCACACAGGCGGCGTCGATCACCGCCGCGTCCAGCCCGTCGTCGGCGATCAGCACCGGCACGATCGCCAGCGGCAGTGTGGCCAGCGCTGCCAGCAGCCCACACGCCGCTTCGCCACGGCCGGGCACGCCGACCTTGACCAGATCGACCCCGCACGCACCGACTGCGCGCGCGCGCGCCAGGATGTCCGCGCGGGCCGCGACCGGCAGGTCGCCGATGGTGGCGCTGATCAACGGCCGCGCGCGTGCATCAAGGCCCCCCTCGCCCGCCCGCAGCGCAGCCACAAGCTCGCGGATCAGCGGCAAGGCCAGGCCACCGAGCGCGCCCGCGGACGGCTCCTTCAAGTCGACGAAATCGACCCCGGCCTGCAGCGCCTCGCGCGCCTCGGCGACGTCGCGCACGCTCACCAGCATGCGCATGTCACACGGCCTCCGGGTTCTCGGCGTAGTAGCGCTCGACCGCGGCATAGAGCCAGTCCCAGGCCGTCTGCTCGCGCGGCCCGGCGGTCTTGTCGATGGCGATCTGCAGGTACTCCATTTCGGTCTCGACCTTGCTGCGCGGCAGCATGCCGAGCCGGCTGACCAGCACCGCGCCCTCGATCACCGCCGCCTGGGCCCGGTTGAAGCCGGGAAAACCGGCGTGCTGCACCTCGCGGCCGCGCCGCATGCGCAGCGTGGGGCGCAGGGCGTCGTCCTGGTCGCCGCGCAGTTCGAGCTCGACGTGGGCGAGCGCGCCCTCCAGGCGACGGCCGGCGAAGCCCTCGAGCGCCACCGTAGGCCATTCGCGGCGGCCAGTGACGCAGCCGGCGAACACACGCACATCGGTCGTCAGGTTGAGCACCGCGCAGCGGGTGGCGAGGATGTTGTCGAGCGTGCGCGAGGGCTTGAACGGCATCAGCGCCACCACCGCCTCCTCGCCCTCCCCCTCGTAACGCACGCCCATCGGCGCCAGATGCACCTCGCCCTCGGGCGACAGGGTACTGACCACGGTTTCGAAGATCATGTTTGCGGCTTGTCCTCAACGCTTTCCGGCCGCTGCGCAGGCGCGCGCCGGGTCTTGGTGGATGCGGGGGCACACCAGGCGAGCAGGTCTTCGGCGGCGCGCTCGACCGCGCAGCCCCAGGCCAGCGGCTGGTCCTGGGTGTAGCGCTTGCCGAGCGACCAGGCGATCTCCGCACGCGCCAGCTCCACCCCCATGTAAAAGGCGTGGCCACCGTCGTCCTCCAGCCCCAGCTTCGGCCACAGCGCGAAAGGGTCGGCGGCGACGTGGTGGCCGTCGCGGTTGTAGACGTGCAGGCCTTGCGCCGAGACCTGCACGCGGAAGCTCGGGTCGCGCACCGCTGCAGCCGTCTCGGCAATCTCGTCCGGGCTGTCGGGAAAGGGGCGCTTGTCATGCACCGTCATGAGCGCGTCGGACAAGCCCTTGGGCAGGCTGCGGGTCTCGCGCGCGGCATGCATGACGCGGCGCGCAACGTCGGCCTCGCGCACTGCGCGCCGCGCATGGCCGCTCACCTCGGTGGTGAGCACGGCCGCTACGCCGAGCTCGGCGGCGATACCGAACAGAACCGCGTTGATGCCGCTGGTGTCGGCCTCGGTAAGCTCGGTGACGTTGCCCACGCCCATCATGATCGCCAGCTCGGGATAGCGCTCGCGCAGGCGCTGGTAGCGGCACAGCGAGGCGAGCAGGCCGAAGGGGATGGGATCGAGAATGGCATCGGCGAGAAAGGGCCGCCCGCGCCGCAGCATGGTCTCCACCGCGGCATGCAGCGAGGCCTCGTCGGACGGCTCGCGCGGGATGATGACCGGGGTCGAGGCGACCTCGTCGGCAATCCACAGGCTGTCGAGCGACAGGCTCAGCAGGTAGTCGGCGCCGGCACGCCCGCCACGCAGCAGTTCCTGCGGGTTGAGCGAGTCGACCGACACCGCGAAGCCCTCGGCCTTGAGGGCGGCGACGCAGTCCTCAAGGTGCGGAAAAGGCGTCTCGGGCAGGCAGCCGAGGTCGATCACGTCGGCGCCGCAGGCGCGCAGCTCACGCGCCCTCGCCAGCACCCCGTCCACGCCGAGCTGGGGGGCCTCGACGATCTCGGCGAAGATGCGCGTGTCGTAGCGCGACAGATCGACCGCGCGCGCCGCGCGGTTGAAGTGGCGCGGCAAGTCCTTGAGCTCCTCCGGCCCGCGCTCGACCGGCACGCCGAGACGGGCACCGAGCGCGACGAGGTCGCCGCGGCAGCGCCCGGGCACCAGCACGCGGTCGAAGCCGGCGACGTCGTGCAGGCGGCGCTGGATCATGTCGGCCGTCATCAGCCCGGCGACCTGCAGGCCGAGTTCGCGCACCTCCCATTCGAAGGGCGCGGGGGCCATGCCGGCGAGCACCTTTTCCAGGCTGTGGTGGGCGAGCCGGCCGGTCAGGAAGAGGATGCGTTCCATGTCAGTGCCAGCTCGTCGAGGCGGCGCTGCAGGCGCTGCTCGAGTTCATCGGGGGATTCGACCACTTCGCAGAAGTCGATGCGGCGCAGGCGCTCGACGTTCTCCAGTTCGATGTTGCGCGGCTTGAGCTCGACCCATTCGCGCGGGGCCTTGGTGACGACCACCGGCTTCATGTCGCAGGCCAGCACGATGCCGGGGATCTCCAGCTTGCCGGCCTGGGCGAAGATGTTGGTGGGCAGCGTGTCGGATATGCCGAAGGCGCACTTGGCGACCGTGTTGCTGGTCGCCGGGGCGACGATCACGGTGTGATAGACGTCGTCGTAGAGCATGCCGACCGGTACCGAGCTGGCCGTCTTGTCGCGGAACACGCGGCAGCGCTCGCGCAGCTCGGCGATACGGAAGTCGTAGAGCGGCAGTACTTCCTCGGCCGCCGCCGACAGGAAGAGATCGACCGCCGGCAGGCGCAGGGCGAGCGCGATGCATTCCTGCAGGTAGTGGCCGGAGCCGGTGAGCGCCCAGGCGAAGCGGCTGCGGCGTGCAATGTCGCCTGCGGTGCCGCCCGTCGGCAGCCTGTAATCCTGCTCGTCGAGATCGCCAGGCAGCGGATGCGCGGTATGGGTTTCGGCGTGGGACATCGAAGGGTCCGGTTGGGGCGCGCGCGGCAGGACTCAGGCCGCGTGTCTCGAATGTTCTCGTGATGGATGCTCTTCAGCAACTAGCATGCCCGCCTCGCCACGCACGGCGCGCTGCATGGCCTGATCGATTATAGCCACGGCAAGGACGGGCAAGGCAGCAGGACGGCCCCCACCGATGGCGCGCTTTTCGCTTGAGTGGTGGTCGAACCGCCCTGGCGGCCTCGTCACGCCCCGCACTGCTCGCGCCCTCGCATGGAGACCCCGGCCTTGACCCCACAGCCCAACCCCAGCCCGATGTCCGACACCCTCAACCTGCACACCCACTCGATGCACGACCCGGTCGCCGCAAGCCTCGACATCATCTTCATCGACGGCTTCCTGGGCCAGACGGTGATCGGCATCCACCACGACGAGCTGCACGACACCCAGCCCGTGCGCATTGACCTCGCCGCCGGCCTGCCGCGCAGCCTGGCCTGCGACACCGACCACATCGGCGACACCATCGACTACAGCGAGGTGCGCAGCGCGCTGTGCGAGATGATGGCGAACCACCGCTACCGCCTGCTCGAAGCCTTCGCCGAGGCCGTGGCCAGCCTGCTGCTCGGCCGTTTCGGCGCCCACTGGGTGCGCGTCCGCGTCACCAAGCCGCGCAAGTTCGAGGACGTGGACAGCGTGGGGGTGATGATCGAACGCCGCCGCCGGCAGCCACCGTCCGCGTCGGAACGCCGCGGCCCGGCCGAAGTGCTGAGCCTGCTCGGCGCCGGCATGGTGCCGGGCGAGCGCGGCTGAAGCCCGGGCGCGAAGCAGCAAAAAGGCCGAAGCGAGCGCTTCGGCCTTTTTTTCCTGCCGGCAGCAGCCTGCTGACGCAGGCGCCTGGCTCAGTTGGCGGCGAAGGGGTGGGCAGAACTGCCCTTCTTTGCCAGCATCTCGGCGGCTGACGGCTCGCCGTTCACCGCGCGCTTGATGGCCTCGCGCGTGGCCTGGTAGTTGTAGTCCTGGATCTTCTTGTCGTCCTCGGCCAGCCAGTGGATGAAGACGCCGACGCAGACGAACAGGTTGTCGGCCTCGTCCGCCGGGATGGTGCCGTCCTCGACACTGTCGGCGACCGCCATGGCCACGGCACGCTGGGCGGGGCCGAACATCTGCACCGCCTGCTTGGCGCCCTTGATGGTGACCTTGTTGAACATCACCGTCGCCGGCTTGCACAGCAGGTTGGGCGCGACGACGGCGAGCAGCGACGTGAAGCCATCCTTGTTGTTCGTCAGCGCAGTGGCGAAAGCCGTTTCGGCCGCGCTTCCCCGCGGTCCGAGGATGAGGTCGATGTGCGCGACCTCGTTCCCGTCACCGACCAGGGACTCCCCCACGAGCATGCGATCGATCTTTGCCATTCTTGTGTCTCCATTCGATGTGGTGGTCTGGCAATCCCGGGGGGGACGCCATCTGTCCGGGAGCGGGTGCGGACCCGGGCATCGCCCCTTTCAATACAGATTCCGTGCCAGCTCGCATGCACATCGCAAACCGGCACCGGCGCGGCGAGGATGAGGTGCCGTGTGTTCAGGCGCCTGCGAAAGCGCGATACACCTGATCAAAAATGACACACCTGTGCCACGCCCTGATCAAGCCCCACACCGAGCCGGCGAGCGAGCAGATCGTCCACCAGCGCCTGCGCGATGTCGAACGCCGTCACCCGCTGCAGGCCACGCCATGCGGCCACGCCATTGACCTCGATGACCTGCGCCCCGGACGCGGCAGCGGCATCGGGCACGAGATCCACGCCGGCATAGTCCATGCCCAACGCGGCGGCGGCAGCCTCGGCCAGCGCCGCCAGGCCGGGCTCGAGCGCGCAGGCTTGGCAGCGCGCGCCGCGCGCCACGTTGCGCACCCAATGGGCGCTGACGCGCTTCATCGCCGCGCGCGCCTGCCCGCCGATCACCAGCACGCGCCAGTCGAAACCGGGCGCCTGCGGCGACTCGGCCTGCGGTACGAAGCGTTGCAGGTAGGCAAGCCCGGCCAGCTCAGCCAGCGGCGGCAGGGCCACGAAACCACCGTCGACCGCTCCCACGCGCAGCACGCCCTTGCCCTGCGAGCCGAACATCGGCTTCACCACCAGGCCGTGGCCGGCTGCCGCCTCGCGCACCAGGATGCGTCTTGCCTGGGCTTCGTCCTCCACCGCCCAGGCCGGCGGGGTCGCGACCCCGGCGCGATGGAGCAGGAAGCTGGTCATCGCCTTGTCGACGCTGCGCTCGATGGCGCGTGCATCGTTGTACACCGGCACACCCAGCTCGCGCAGCGCATGCAGGATGCCCAGGCGCTTGGTGATCTGTTCCAGGCTGCCGCCGGCGATGCCACGCACGATCGCGGCGCATGGCAAGGCCTTGCCGAAGCCGGGGATGAGCACGCCGTGGGGCGAGGCTGCGGTGTCGAAGCGGCACGCCGCGAGATCGACGCAGCGCCCCTCGAAACCCCGCCGCGCCAACGCCTGGCGCAGCCGGCGCGTGTGCCAGCCGGTCTCGTCGGTGAAGATGGCGACGCGGCGCTCGGTCATGTCAGGGCTCCAGCCACAGGCTGCGCAGCAAGGCCATGTCCACCCCGCCGGCGTGCCAGCTGCGGCCGCTGTCGAGGTTGCTCACCCACACCTCGGCAGGCGCGAACAGCGCCGGGTCGATCTTGTAGAAGTCGTACTCGTAGTCGCGAAAGATGTCGGCGAACGAGCGCCCGTAATCACGCGAGTTGGACGACGGCAGGCGCTGCGCGAGCGCCTGCGCGGCCTCGTCGCCGCCCCTGACCTTGAGGTGCACGCGCCCGCCATAGAGGATGGCGTCGTTGGTGCGCCCCATCGCCACACCGGCGTCGGGGCTGGGCACCGGCAGCGGCGCGCTGGCATGGCCGTCAACCACGTCGGCGAGTGCAAAGCCGAGCTCGTGCGCCTTGTGCATCGCCACCTCCAGCACGCGCGCGACCACCTGGGTGGTGCCGGCCAGGCTGGTGGTGGGCGTCAGCACCACCGTCAGCGCGGCGGGTGGGAGTGCGCAGTCGCGCAGGATCTTGTCGATCACCACCGCGGGCGGCGGGCGGTCGACCTCCAGCACCAGCACGCCTGCCTCGGCGTGGTCGCGATAGCCGAGCTCGGCAAACAGCGCTTCGCGGCAGGCCAGCGCTCGCGCCGGACCCGAGCCGAGCGCGAAGAACTTGCGCCCGCCCGCCTCCTCCTTGCTCGCCGCCAGGCTCCAGCCCGCGTACTGGCTTGCCAGGCAGGCCAGCACCGGCTGCGCGCTCGACACCTCGAGCCAGCCCGACCACTGCGCCTCCGTGCGCGCACACAGCCGGACCTCGCCAAGGCCGCCCATGCAGATCTCGCCGATGAGCAGGCCGGCGGCCACGCTGCCGCGCGTCGCGATACCGCCATCGACCAGGGTGACGCCATTGTCCAGGCGCGCCACGCCGACACCGAGCGCGTCCGCATCCTCCAGCAGGCGGGCCAGCGCGGGGGCGGCGAGCCGGTTGACGCTCAGGCTGGAGGCGCCGCCCGCGTGTGCATGTCCTTCGCTCATCCTGCCTCCCGTATCAGCCCTTGGCGGCGAGGATCTCGCGCGCCTTGTCGAAGGCCTCGGCAAAGCCGAGGTAGAGCGGCTTGTCGGCATTGCGCATGGCCACCAGCAGGCCGTTCTCGACCTGGTACTTGACGTTGCCCACGGCCAGCGCGCCGATGCCGACCGCGCGCATACCCGCGATCGGCTTGCCGTTGTCCATCACGCCCACGCCTGCGATGCCCTCGGGCGGTACGGCGTTGACGTCGGCCGCCACCAGCAGCCCGGCGGCACGGGCACGGTCGTCCGCGCTCATCACCTGCACCCCGGCAGCGGCCGTTGCCAGCACCACGTCGGCCTCGGCGAGCGCTGCGCGCCGGCTGGCCTCGTCCCCCGTACCCGCGCCGCGCAGGCTGCAGCCAAAGCGCTGCGCGGTCTCGGCCGCAGCACGCTCGGCGTTGGCCTGGTCGCGATGGCTGGCGAGCGTGACCTGCGCACCGAGCCCGGCGGCGAGCACGCCGGCAATACGCCCGACCGTGCCCGTGCCGCCCAGGATCAGCACCCGCTTGCCGGTGAGGTCGGTGCCGTGCGCCACGCCCAGCTGCCGCTCCACGCAGGCCACCAGCGCCGCCGCGGTGGTGTAGGCGCCGCTCGGATCGGCGATCACCGACACCTCGAAGGGCGGCACCATGGCCTTGCGCGCCCGCGCCAGCATGTCGGCGGCGAGCATGACGTCGCGCCCGCCGATGAAGATGCCGGTGGCCTTCACGCCCTTGGGGCCGCGCGAGAAGATCGCGTCCTGGGTGAGGCCGGTGATCTCGTCGAGACTGACCCCGCAGTAGGGCACGACCACCTGGTAGCCGGCATCGACCGCCATGTTGATGTCGAACGGGCTCATCTGCTTGCCCGGGGTGAACATGTGAAGGATGTAGCTGCGCTCCATGAGAGCCCTCCTCGCCTGGGGTGGGGATGAATGATCGTCTGCGCCGGCACGCCGGCGACCCGGAAGCCCGCGCGGCACCCTCAGGCGCGTTGCAGCGCAGGCGCACCAAGCCCGACGCGCGCACCTCGATTGTTCGCCGTGGTAAGCACCACGCGCAGCGCGGGGTCGAGCACACCGGCCGCGCGCGCCGCCGCCAGCACACGCTCGGCCACCGCCCGCGAGCGCAGGATTGCGAAGCCGGTGGGCCCCCACGAACTCTGGCCGATCGCGGCCGCCTCGATGCCGCGCAACCACTCGAGCATGTGCCCGACGGCCGCGCTGGTGTACATCGATCCGCCCTGGGCCGGGGCAAAGTAGTCGCCGATGAGGCGCTGGACGTGGCTGACGCCCGCGGCGAAGGGTTCGAAATCGCGCTCGATCACTGCCGGCAGCACCCGCATCAGCACCTGGTGACTGAGATCGGCGGCGAGCGCGCGCGGGAAAGGCGCCAGCGCATCCATTGCGACCCGTTCGGCAGCGCCGCACAAGCCGTCCATGCGCTCGTCCAGCACCAGCATGACCGTCCACTCGGCGGGGAACGTGGCATGCGCGAGCAAGGGCGCGGCGCTGCCGTCCGCCCCCGGGCCGCCATCGAGCAGCAGCCCGCCGCGATCGAAACCGGCAATGCCGACGCCCGAGCGCTTGCCGCGCCCGAGGATCGCGGCCAGCCGGCGGGTCGGCACCTCGAGGCCATGCCAGGTGCAGAAGGCCCGGCCCACCGCGAGCGCAAGCTGGGTGCCGGAGCCGAAGCCAGAGTGCGGCGGCGGTGCGGCATTCAGGCGCAGGCTCAAGGGCGTGTCCAGTCCGGTCTCGCGCTGCAGCAGATCGAGGTAGCGGGCGATGCGTTCGAGGTTCTCGTCCTGCCCCGGCACCGTGCCCAGGCCCGCTCCGATCTCGACTGCGTTGCGCGCCGCCGCGCTGACCGCAAGCCGGGCCTCGAAGCCCTCGATGACCAGCCCCAGGCTGGCGAAGCGGCGCCCGAGACTGCCATTGGGGTCGAGAAAACCCAGGTGGAGACGCGCCGGCGCATCGACAGTCACGCTGCGCGCGTGGTGGCGCGTGGACGCTGCTGCGGAACGAAGGAAGCTCATGGTCTTTGAAGGGCCCGGTGACGATGAACGATGACGGTGAACGACAGCGGCAGACGGTGCCGACCCGTGCTGTTTAGCAAGCATCGTTCCATACGTCATCGTCACGGCCATCGCCACAACCATCGGCCCGGCAGTCGACCCCGCAATCGATCCACGACGGTTGCAGCAGCGCAGCCACGAACAGGGTGCACACCGTCAGGTCGGCACTCGTGCCGGGGTTGAGGCCGCGCGCCTTGAGCGACGCATCCCAGCGCGCAAAGTCCGCCGCCTCGGCCGCGGTGGGATCGCGCGCCAGGCGCGCCTGCCAGGGCACAGCCTCGCGACGCACCTGCTCGGCGACGGCGTCGCCGAACTTGCGCCGCAGGTGGGAGTCCGGGTGCGTGGCCAGCCAGGCCAGGTAGACCGCCTGCACGCGCTGCGCCAGGGTCGCGGCCACGGGCGCCTGAAAGGCATCCAGGCCGAACTCGAACACCAGCCGGTAGTCCTCGGCGTACTGTCGTGCGATGAGGTCGCGGTCGGCGGCCAAGGCCATGGCGGCGCGCAAGCCCACCGTCGGCGGCCGCGACACGTCCTCCTCGTCTGCCGCCCCCAGCCCGCCCGGATTGGCGAGCGCGATCGCACGGTACGCGGCTGCCGCGTCGGCGAGGTCGAGCGCCTGCAGGCAGCCCTGCAGCGCGCTGCGCAGACTGCGGCAGCTGCGCGCGCGGGCACGCTCGGCCGCACACACCAGCGGCATGGCCAGCAGGAGGATCCCGAGGTTGGTGTTGCAGCCCACTGCCGCGCGCGTGGCCGCCACCGCCGCCTCGAGCCTGGCGCCGGGCGCAGCCCCGGGCTCGCACAAGGCCGGCGCGGAAACCCTGGCGCTGGTGAGGAACTGCTGCGCCACCATGTCATGCCCGCCGGAGGCGAAGCTGACGTTGCCAGGCTTGCGCACCGCAACATCGAGCCCGCACGCCCACAGGAAGGCCGCCTGCATCGCGTTCATCGCGCGTCTCCCTCCAATGTGTCGGCACCGATGGTGCGCAGCACGCCCGTGTCCAGGGCCTCGAGCAGCGCGCAGCGGCGGCTGTCCAGCGCGCGCAGGACGGCCTCGGCGGACGGCCCCTGTGCAAGCACGGTGCATACCGGATCACCGCGCGCATGCCTGCGACCGGCGGGCGGCACGTCGCACACCCAGGCACGGTCGAGCAGGGCGCGCCCCAGCGCGGCTCCCACCCGCCCCGGCTGGCGTGCAAAAACGGTCTCGAAACCCCGTACGGGCAACCCGCGCGCGCCGGGCCGGACCAAGCGGCCAGCGCTGGCCTCGACATGGGCGCGCAGGAGCCCGCCCTCGACGGCGTCGTGGAACAGACTGACCGCCGCGGTCGGGCGCGGGTTGAGCTCCAGCACCTGCATGCCGCCCTCGCCATCGACGATGAAATCGATACCGTTGAGCCCACGCAGCGCGAACGCCCCGGCCAGCAGTGATACCGCCCGCTGCACGGCCTGCTCGACGGACTGCGGCAGGGCGACCGGGCCGACACCGCCCCGGTACACGAAAGGCCGCCGCCCCAGCGCCCGGACGATCTGGCGGGCGATGCCGAGGACGCAAGCCTCGCGCCCATCGGCGAGAAAGAGCGCGGAGTACGCCTCGCCGCGCAGCTCGCGCTGGTAATGGAGGCCCGGCCCAGGGCGCACGGGTGCCCCCACCCGCTGCGCCAGGCGTTCGATGTGCCAGCCGCCGCAGGCGTGCGCATCCTTCAGCAGCCAGCCGCTGAGCCGTGCGGGCGGCGCGGTCTGCGAAGGCGGGTGGGCGATTCCCAGCTCGGCCAGCACCGCGAAGAACGTGGCCGGCGTGCGCACGCGCCGCACAAGCTCGGCGCCGTTGCCGATCAGCGGCAGCACTGCCGAGGCCGCCTGCAGGAGTTCGCCGTGCGCCTCGAAGCCGCTGCCCGCCACCCAGCCCAGCACACCGCGCGCGCGCAGCCGGTGCAGCGCAGCCAGCAGGCGGTCGGCATCGATCGCCAGCCCGTCGCCACCGATGGCGTACCAGGCGTCGGCGAGCGCAAGCGTGTCCTGGTCGCCGAACAGGTCGAGGGCGATCGCTCGGAAGCCGCTCGCGCGCGCGCAGGCGGCGAGGCTGCGGGCGGAATACGCCGCAAGGGCGATCGTGGGGGCATCGGTGCGCGGAATCATCGCGGCATTCTGTGCCAGTTCGCCACCGGCACGCCACCGCCCTGCAGTCGGGCCTGCGCAGCCCGCCACGCGCCCTGGCAACGGCTGCCGGATGTCCCAAAAAGTAGCACCTGCCCCATATTTAAGCAGGCGCCCTCAGCAGCGCCACGCCCTCTCCGGCGCGCACGCCGCCCACCCACCGCCCTGGTTGCCGGAGATCTGCCGACGGACCCCATGCTTGCCGGCGAATGGCGCGCTGCAGGGCCCTCCCGGCCCGTACAGGCGGTGCTTCGGCGTGGATGGCACAGCCTTTGCATTGGCAGAACCAGTTTCACGGCCACGACCACCAGCGATGGAGGCAGGCCACGGTAGTCCTCGTGAGCCGCGGCGAGGTGCAGTGCGTTTCGTGTGGCAATACAACTCAGCGTTGAATAGTGAGGAGACAAAAATGAAACAGACCGGGAATCCCGCCCGTCGCAACATGCAGCTTCTGGCCGCCGTATTGCTCGCACTTCCGGGGCTCGCGTCAGCGAATGCCGACCTCAAGGCCAAGATCGACAATCCGGGCAACTGGGCGGCCCAGGCCGGCGACTTCTACAACCAGCGCTACAGCAAGCTGGACCAGATCAACAAGGACAACGTGGGCGACATGCAGGTCGCGTGGACCTTCTCCACCGGCGTGCTGCGCGGCCACGAAGGCTCGCCGCTCGTCATCGACGGCATGATGTACATCCACACGCCCTTCCCCAACAAGGTGTTTGCGATCGATCTCGACACCCAGAAGATCGTCTGGCGCCACGAGCCGCGCCAGGATCCGTCGGTGATCGCGCAGATGTGCTGTGACACCGTGTATCGCGGCCTGGCCTACGCCGAAGGCAAGATCTTCCTGCAGCAGGCCGACAGCACCCTGGTCGCGCTCGACGCCAAGGACGGCAAGGTGCTGTGGAGCGTGGTCAACGGCGATCCGAAGCTCGGCGCAGTCAACACCAACGCCCCGCACGTCTTCGGCGACAAGGTGATCACCGGCATCTCGGGTGGCGAATGGGGTGTGCGCGGCTTCCTCGCGGCCTACGACATCAACACCGGCAAGCAGGTGTGGAAGGGCTACAGCGTAGGCCCCGATGCCGAAATGCTGATCGACCCCGACAAGACCATGACCTGGACGGACGGCGAGCTCAAGCCGGTTGGCAAGGACTCCTCGCTCAAGACCTGGCAGGGCGACCAGTGGAAGATCGGCGGCGGCACCACCTGGGGCTGGTTCAGCTACGACCCCGAACTCAATCTGGTCTACTCCGGCACCGGCAACCCCTCGACCTGGAACCCCTCGCAGCGCCCGGGTGACAACAAGTGGACGATGACCATCTTCGCCCGCGACCTCGACACCGGTGTCGCCAAGTGGGTCTACCAGATGACGCCGCATGACGAGTGGGACTACGACGGCGTCAATGAGATGATCCTCGCCGACATCAAGGTCAAGGGCAAGGACACCAAGGCGCTGGTGCACTTCGACCGCAACGGCTTCGCCTACACCATGGACCGCACCAATGGCGCACTGCTGGTGGCCGAGAAGTACGACCCGACGGTGAACTGGGCCTCGCATGTCGATATGAAGACCGGCCGGCCGCAAGTCGTCGCCCAGTACTCCACCTCGAAGTTCACCAACCCGAACCACGGCCCCGACGTGAACGTGAAGGGCATCTGCCCGGCCGCGCTCGGCACCAAGGACCAGCAACCGGCCTCCTTCGACCCCAATACCGGCCTGTTCTACGTGCCGACCAACCATGTGTGCATGGACTACGAGCCCTTCGAGGTCGAGTACGTCGCCGGCCAGCCCTATGTCGGCGCCACGCTGTCGATGTTCCCGACACCCAACAGCCATGGCGGCATGGGCAACTTCATCGCCTGGGATGCGGGCGAAGGCAAGATCGTGCAGTCCAAGCCCGAGAAGTTCTCGGTATGGAGCGGTTCGCTCAACACGGCTGGCGGCATCTCCTGCTTCGGCACCCTTGAAGGCCACCTGAAGTGTGTTGATGCCAAGGACATCAACAAGGAGCTGTACAGCTTCAAGACGCCCTCGGGCATCATCGGCAACGTGTTCACCTACCTGCACAAGGGCAAGCAATACCTGGGCGTGTTCTCGGGTATCGGCGGCTGGGCCGGCATCGGCATGGCGGCAGGGCTGGAGCAGGACACCGATGGCCTGGGCGCAGTGGGCGGCTACCGCGACCTGCAGAACTACACCCAGCTCGGCGGCTCGCTGACGATCTTCGCACTGCCCAATCGTTGATGGCGCGGGCACCGGTGGCCGCAGCACGGGCCACCGGCCAGCCCTCCCTGCAACAGGCCGTTTCGATCTCCGCCCCCGGGCCATGAACCCCGGGCCGCACAAGGGATCAGACAACACAAAGACAAGGCGGCGTGATCGAGCCCGCCGATCGAGACCGACGGGCCGCATCGAGCCCGGATGGAGGAGGAGTCATGAGACACAGGCAGTTCGCCATTGCATTCGCCCTGCTCTGCTTCGGTTCCGCGACCCAGGCGGAGGACGCCCGGGCCGCGGCCAAGAGCAGCGCGTCCGACAAGCCCCTGTACACCGTGGTAGACGGCTACAAGGTGGATGCCGACACCTTGCAGGGTTTCCGTACCTGGCGAGCTGCCGCCTGCGACCGCTGCCACGGCGCCAACCAGGAAGGCATGGTTGGCCCCTCGCTGATCGAAAGCCTGAAGACGCTGAGCAGGGACGAGTTCGTCACCGTCGTGCGCGACGGTCGCCTGGACAAGGGCATGCAGAGCTTTGGCAGCGACCAGCGCGTGATGGACAACATCGACCACCTCTATGCCTACCTCAAGGGGCGCTCGGACGGTGCCATAACCCGCGCGCGAGTGAGCGCAATCGAATGAGCCGACGGGACTTCCGATGACTGAGAGCCAAGCCCGACGCCCACGCGTCCCGCACCTCGCCGCCGGCAGCGTCGGCGCACTGTCCGCAATCCTGCTGCTGCTCGCGCCCGTCGAGGCACACGCCGAGCAAGGCAAGGCCAACGGCCGCGACGCGCTGCGCGTGTGCCAGGACCCGAACAACATGCCCTTCTCCAATGCCGGCGAGGAGGGTTTCGAGAACCGCATCGCCGAGCTTTTCGGCAAGCATCTCGGCGTCCCGGTCACCTACTTCAACTATCCGCAGCGCTTCGTGTTCATCCGCAACACCCTGCGCTACAAGTTACCGGGCGAGGACTACCCCTGCGACGTGATCATCGGGCTGCCGGTGGGCTTCGACCAGGTCGCCGTCACCAAGCCCTACTACCGCTCGACCTATGCCATGGTGATCCCGCCCGGCAAGGGCCTGGACGACGTCGCCACGGTGGACGACTTCCTCGCGCTTGGCCAGGAGCGCCTCGGCAAGCTCAGGATCGGCCTCTATGACAAGTCGCCGGTGTCGAAGTGGATGGATCGCCACAACCTCGTCGACCAGGGCGTGCCCTACCAGACGATCAACGTCGCCATGGATCATTACGTGGGCGACATCATCGACAAGGACCTCGTGTCGGGCAAGATCGACGTCGCCATCGTCTGGGGTCCGGTCGCCGGCTACTACGCACGCCAGGTCGACCCGCCGCTCAAGGTGGTGCCGCTGAAGTCGGAGCCCGGCATCCAGTTCGACTTCGCATTCGGCATGGGGATTCGCCGCGGCGAGCCCGAGTGGCAGAAACAGATCGAGGGCTTCCTGGACAGTCATCAGGGCGAGATCCAGGACATTCTCAAGGCCTATCACGTCCCGCTGATCGACCTCGATCAACGCACGGCGGCGAACTGATGCGCCTTGCGCCATCCTCACCCCATCCGCAGCAGACACCGACAGAGGGCAGCATGCACCGTCACACTCCGATCCGCCTTGCGCAGTGGGCCACCGTGCTAGCCCTGGGCTGCCTCGCACTTGCGGGCAGGCCAGCACTGGCGGCGGCGCAGGCGCAGGACTATTCGGCGGCCGAACGCATCATCTTCATGTCCGAGCACCTGTCTGCAGTCAAGCCGCCGCAATTGCTCGAGTACAGCTTCCGCAAGCACGGCACGCTCGAGGCCGGCTTCGAGGACCGCGTGGCGCTGCGGCTGTCGCCGACCGATGCCGGTGTCTGCTGCGACGCCGAAGCCGACTTTCTCAGCGCAGAGCGGCGCACCCGGCTCCCCGAGGTCGAGGACGCGCGCGCCAACCCCGTCATCCTGTACTTCCTCGAGCATGACGTGCGCGACATGAACCGCCTGACCAAGGGCCAGCCCAACCACTTCCGCAAGCGCATCCGCATGGCCATCTACGACGGCGCCCGGGTCGAGCATCGCGATGCCCACTACCAGGGCCGCAGCGTCGCGGTGCAGGAGGTGTCGATCTCCCCGTACGACGACGACCCCAACCGCGAGCGCTTCGCCCAGTACGCGGACAAGCAGTATGTGTTCTGGCTGTCGGAAGCCGTCCCTGGCGGCGTGCTCGGCATGGCGACACGCATGAACAACCCCGAGGCGGGCGCAGAACCGCTGGTGGTCGAGGAGCTGGTTCTCGATGGCGCCACCCTGCCCGCCCTCCCACCCAGACAGGCGGCACTCGGAAGATGAGCCGCCTCCTTGTGGAGCACGCCCGATGAACAAGTCCTTCAAACCCCTCGCGACCGTCATCATCGCCCTTGCCGCGTCGGCGAGCCTGCCGGCAGTGGCCAACGACTTTCCCACCATCGAGCGCGTGAACTACGTGCTCGAGTGCATGCGCGACCACCCTGGCCCGCAGTTCGAGATGTCGAGCAAGTGCTCGTGTGCACTCGATGCGCTCGCGCGCGAGGTCAGCTTCGAGGATTACCGCAGCATGCACACTGCCTCCCTGGCCAACACCATCGGCGGCGAGCGTGGCGGCTATTACCGCGGCAAGCACTGGCGCGGCGAAGTGCGCAAGTACCAGGAACTGCAGGCCAAGGCCAAGAAGGGCTGCTTCATCGACACCTCGGCCGCCAGCCGCTGAGCGCCCCGGTCGCCGACACACCGAGCCCCTGCGGCCCATGGCCGTGCGCACCGTCCGAGCCTCCCGCGCAGGCATCCTCGCCACAGTGCTTGCCGTGCTGGCAGGCGCCGCGGGCGAGTTGCTGGCAACCCAGCCCCTGCCGGTCGATGAGCTGGCCCCGGGCGTGTTCGTGCATCAGGGCCGGCACCAGCCCTGGGCCGCCACCGACGCGGACGATGTGGCGAACCTGGGCTTCGTGGTCGGCTCCGACTGTGTCGCCGTGATCGACACCGGGGGCAGCCCGGCAACCGGCGCAGCCCTGCTTGCCAGCATCCGCGCGGCAACGACGCGACCGGTGTGCTATGTGATCAACACCCATGTGCACCCCGACCACATCCTCGGCAACCCGGCTTTCGCCGCGCTCGAGCCGCGTCCCCGCTTCGTTGCGCACGCACGCCTGCCCGCCTCGCTCGCCGCGCGCGCGCCCTTTTATCTCCACGCGCTCGGGCGCGACACCGGCGCCACTGCGGGAGCGCCAGCGTTCCCGGCTTACGAGATCCTTGTGGACGACAGCCTCACGCTCGAACTCGGCGACGTCCGCCTGCACTTGCGCGCCTGGCAGACCGCCCACACCGACAACGACCTGAGCGTGCATGTCCCCGAGCGCGGCGTCGTCTTCCTGGGTGACCTGCTGTTCTCGACGCACCTGCCGGTGATCGACGGCCGCCTGCTTGGCTGGCTGGCCGTCATGGACGCACTCTCCGGCCCGAATGGCGGGCTGGCAGGGCATCTCGTCGTACCCGGCCACGGCCACCCCACGAGCGAATGGGCGCGCGCCTTCGCCCGCCAGCACGAATACCTCGCGCTGGTCCGCGATCGCACACGCCAGGCCATCGCCGAGGGGCGCGGCATTGCCGAGACGGTCGAGGCGCTGGCCGGCACCGGCATCGAAGGCTGGCTGCTGGCAGACGACTTTCATCGCCGCAACCTGACTGCGGCGTTTGCCGAACTGGAATGGGAAGACTAGGACCACCCCACAGGAGAAGCCATGAACACGCTCAGATCACTACTGCTGTGGTGCTCGCTCCTGCTCGGCCTGCCGGGCACGGGCCTGGCACAGCAGGCCGCGGCAGACGACGCGGAGGCCAACGCGACCTGGCAACAGGTGCGCAAGGCCATGTTCCAGGGCCGCGACATCACCAGCCCGGCCCCCGATGTCATCAGCATCGAGGCCCCGGACCGCGCCCAGGATGCAGCCATCGTCCCGCTGTCGATCCGCACCCACATCGACCAGCGCGCCGAGCGCTACATCGAGAAGCTCTACCTCGTCATCGACAACAACCCTTCGCCGGTCGGTGCGGTGTTCCACTTCACGCCCGCCAGCGGCCGCGCCGACATCGAGACGCGGGTCCGGATCGAGGCCTATACCCACGTGCGTGCGATCGCGCAGATGAATGACGGCGAGCTGTTCATGACGACCCGCTTCGTCAAGGCCTCGGGCGGCTGCTCCGCGCCGCCGGGCAAGGACATGACGGCAGCGCTGGCCAATCTGGGCAAGATGCGCTTTCGCGTCGAGGCTGCAGCCGACGGCAAGGTCGAGGCCGGCAAGCCGGCACTCGCGCAGTTGATGATCAGCCATCCGAACAACTCCGGCCTGGCCATGGATCAGCTCACCCGGCTCTATACGCCGGCCTATTTCGTGCGCCACATCCAGGTCAGCTATGCGGGCGAGCCGGTGCTGCGCGCGGAGGTGGACTTCTCGATCAGCGAGAATCCCAATTTCCGCTTCTACTTCCTGCCGCACGGCGAGGGCGAACTGAAGGCCGAGGTCATCGACACCAACGATCTGCGCTTCGAGAGCGCGCTGAAGATCTCGCCGCGCTAGTGCCATGCGCCCGGGCAGCGCCTACAAACCGTAGCCCGGGTTCAGCGCACGCTTCTCGGCCATGTCGCGCACCATGAAACGCACACCGCGCAGCCAGCTTTCGTCGTTGTTGCCGCGCAGATCGACCGACTTGACCAGGGCGACACGACCGCTGGCCGCCTCGATGATCTCGATATTGACGTTGAGGATCAGGTTGCTGACCTTCTGCACCCAACCCACAGCCACATAGTCGCTGCCAAGCCCTGCGGCGAGATCGGACTTGCAATGCACGCAGCGGAACACGAATTCTGCGCTGTTGCGCACCTTGTCCACCAGCGCCTGCTGGGGAGCAAGATCCACCGGCCGGTAGAGCCCGCGCTCGGCGATGAGCGCGCGGAACTCGGCGTCGATCATCTTCAGCCGCGCCTGCTGTTCGGCATCCCGGTTGCCATCCGGATGGTCCTCGAGCAGTTCGAAACCGATCATCGCCAGCGATGGCGGTGCGGCAAGGGCGACACCGCCCGCGGCGCACAGCAGCGCCGCCACGAGCAAGCGGCGAAGACGGCGTATCGTTGCATTCATGGCGTTCGTCTCCAGCAGGAGGTGGGATGAGACATTCGGACAGGCGGTGGACGTTCGGCCCTGCGGCCCTGCGGCTTGCTGCGGCACTGCTGTGCCTGATCACGTTCGCCCCCGCAGCCGTCCTCGCGCAGCTGGACGCCGCGGCGGCCGGGCGCATGCCGCAAGGCCTGGCCGAAGGCGTCCACGTGCTCGTCGGCGATGTCGACGCACCGACGCCGGCCAACCGCGGCGAGATCGGCAACATCGGCTTCGTGGTCGGTGAACAGGGCACGGTGGTGATCAACTGCGGGGCTTCGTATCGCCACGGCCGCGCCGTGATCGAGACGGCCGAACGCATCGGTGGCAAGCCGGTGGTGCTGGCGATCATTACCCAGCCGCTGCAGGAGTTCGTGATGGGCGCAAGCGCGTTCGCCGAACGCGGCATCCCCGTACTGAGCCATCGCGCCAGTGCCGAGCTCATCGAGGCGCGCTGCGAAACCTGTCTGCGCACGCTGCGCACGCAGCTCGGCGAGGACGAAATGGCCGGCACGCGCGTCGTGGTGCCCACACAGCGGATCGACGGCGACACCGTCGTCACCGTGGGCGGACGCGAACTGCAGCTGATCCACCCGGGCTGGGGCAGTTCGCCGGGCGACCTGATCGTACGCGACACGCACAGCGGGATCGTCTTTGCCGGTGCGCTGGCGGGCTTCGGGCGAGTCCCGGAACTGCGCGACGGCGACATGGCGGGCTGGCTGGCCGCACTGGACAGGCTGGAAGCCCTCGCTGGGCAGGGCCGCGACCTCGTCGTGCCGGGCTATGGCGCACCTGCCGGCACGCACGCACTGGCCGCCCTGCGCCACTACCTGCGCGACATCGACACCCGGGTGCACGCCCTGCTCGCCGCCGGAACGCCACTGCTGGAGGCAATCAAGGCCGCGGACCTGCCGGCCTACAGCCACTGGGCGCGCTACCCCTTGCAGCATGAGCGCAACGTGCAGCGGCGCTACCTCGCGCTCGAAAACGAATTGTTCGAGGACTGACAGGGGCGGCGCCCGCCGGCCGCGGCGCTCAGCGCCCTTCCAGTTCGCGCTTGAGCGCATCGAGCCCGGCCTGGTAGACGCCGGTCACGGCAGCGATCGCAGCCGCGTCGTTCAACTCGGGCGGCGGATCATTGTTGGGAAAGCCCCGGTAGAAGGCACCGCGCCACTCGACCTTCGAGCCCTTGTCGCCGTCGGCCGTCACCGTAAGGTGGGACACGTAGTTGCTTACCGGCAGCACCGCCACGTCGCCCTTGCTGATCTTGTACGAGTAGCTCATGCGCTCGGCACTGTAGCGGGTGAGCTGCTCGCCGATGCTCGGCTCGCCCTCGCCCTTGAGGACCAGCACACGCTCCGCACCCACTTCGTTCGCCGCAGCGCCGTCGGTGCGGGCCACCGCAGGATGCCAGGACATGTCGTGGAAATTGGCGATCCGCGCCCACACCTTGTCGGCCGGCGCCGCAATGTCGATGCTGAGCTCCACCTTCTGCCGGCTCGGCCCATGCGCCCAGGCGCTGCCGACCAGCAGGCCGCACAGGGCCAGGCTCAATACGCTTCTGCGAGTGGTTGTCATGTCGTCTCCAGGAGTGGGTCTTGATGACTTGCGGGGGATGGCGTTCAGCCCGGCTTGCCGGTGCGCTTGAGCATGCCGCGCTGCGGGTCGTAGCCCCAGGCTGCAAGCAGGAAGAAGACGACCAGGCAAGCACCGACGATGGCGAGCGACTGCACCGACACCTGGCCATGGAGTGCGAAGCGGATCGCCTCGACGGCGTGGGTGAAGGGGTTCCAGGTGGCGAGGAAGTGGATCACCCGCGCGCCGGACTCCTCCAGCTTCCACAACGGATAAAGCGCAGGCGAGATGAAGAACATCGGGAAGATGACGAAGTTCATCGTGCCGGCGAAGTTCTCGAGCTGACGCACATGCACCGACAACAGGAGGCCCAGCGCGCCCAGCATCATGCCGGCCAGCACCAGCACCGGCAGCGCGTAGAGCCAGCCGCCAAACGGCACGTCGACATCGAACAGCGCCGCGATGGCGAGAAAGACGTAGGCCTGCAGCACCGACAGCAGGGTGCCGGCGAGCAGCTTGCAGAACAACAGGTACCAGCGCGGCAGCGGCGCCGTGAGCAGCAGGCGCATCACCCCCATCTCGCGGTCATAGACCATCGCCAGCGAGGACTGCATGCCGTTGAACAGCAGCACCATGCCCAGCAGCCCGGGCACGATGTAGGTCTGGTAGGGGATGTAAGTGTCGTAGGGCGGGATGATGGAGACGCCGAACACGTTCTGGAAACCAGCGGCGAACACCACCAGCCACAGCAGCGGGCGCACAAGGGCGGACGCCAGCCGCCCGCCCTGGCGGACGAACTTGGCGACCTCGCGACTGGTGACCGCCTGCAGCGCAAGCAGGGCGTGGGCGAGCCTCATGCACGGCCCTCCCGGCAGCGCCAGCGTTCAATCGATCCGGGCCTGGCCTTCATGCGTCCATTCATGCATCCACTCCGTTCGGCTCTGGCGGTTCAGGGCTTGCACTGGCTGTCGCGGCGGTCGAAACCGAGCGTATCCATGTTGTTGCTCTGGTGCAGGAAGCCCTGGATGGGCGCGCGCTCGATCACCGCGTTGTGGGTGGCGATCAGCATCGGCTGGCGCAACTGGCGATCCCAGTCGCGGAAGTTGAGGCGGTTGCCCTTGAAACCGTCGATGGTGATCTCCTCGCTGCCGAGGTAGGCAACGAGCTTGTCGAAGGGCGCGTTCTCGGTGCGTACCACGGCCTCGACCACCGCCTTGACCGCGATCCACGCCGCCCAGTCGGCGCTGCCCATGTGACGCTTGGCCTGCTTGTCGAAGCGGCCCGTGAGCTGGGGCGCGCCATGGCGCGGCCAGGCCCAGTGCCAGGCCTCGGCCACCAGGCCCTCGGCGCCGATCACCGGACGCGGGCGCACGGTGTCGTAGGGCACGCTGCGCGCAAATTCGCCGTCGCTGTCCGCGACGAAGACGACATCGTGATCGGCGCCGGCGGTCAGCAGGCCGACATTGCCCTGCTCGCGCTGGCGCGGGTCATTGCTGAGCACGAACTCCTTCCTGGCGACGATCTTCAGGCCGAGCCGGCGCGCGGAGTTTTCGAAGGCGGCGCCGATGAGCTTGTCCTCGTCGCGTGGCCCCTGCAGCAACAGCACGTTGCGCCACTTCTTGAACACCAGGAACTGGGCCAGCGCGTCGGTCTGCATGCCGTGGTTGGGCAGGGTGTGATAGAGGTGGGCCTGGCACTGCGCCTGGCGCAGCACGTCGTCAGCCGCAGACACGTTGAACAGCAGCAATTCGCGGCCGCGCGTCTTCGCCGCCAGTTCGGCCACCACCGGACCCGGCGCGTCGATCAGGAAGAAGCGCACGCCCTCGCCGTTGAGCCTGTCGAGTTCGGCGAGCAAGGCTGCGGCATCGGCACCCTTTGCGCGCGCGAGCTCGAAGCCCACGCCCAGGGCCTGGCCAACGAAGCGCACCTCGCGGATCGCCACCTCGGCACCGGCAAGCGGCGGCCCCAGCGGACGCGACAGGGTGCGAAAAAAGGCCTTCTTGTCGTCGTAGCGCGGATCCTTGTCCAGCTCCAGGTAACCGAAGCGGATCACCTCGGCTGCCGTGGCAGCCAGGGTGAAGAGCAGCAAGCCCATCGCCAGCGCCAGATGCATGAGGCCAGCCATCGGCGGCGGACGCAGAGCGCCCGCCGCGCAAGCGAGATGCGTGGGGAAACGCAGTTTCATCTTATCGTTCTCCATCCATATTCCAGGTCAGCACCGCGAGCCTCGCCAACCAAGGTCCGACATAGGCGCGACGGTTTCCCGTGGGAGCGGCGCAAGCCGCGAGCCTTGTGTCGCGTCCACCGCCCGCATCGCCTTCAAACCCTCGCGGCTGGCGCCGCTCCCACGGCGGGAACAAACGCTGCGCCGCACTTCTGTGGGAGCGGCGCAAGCCGCGAGCCTTTCGTCGCATCCACCACCCTCCATCGCCTTCAAACCCTCGCGGCTGGCGCCGCTCCCACAGGGCGATGCGCGCCGCGGGTTGCCGTAGGCGCGGCGCAAGCCGCGAGCCTTACATCAGTCGTCGATCACCGCTGTGTGCGGCACGCGGCCGACCGGCACGGAACGGAGCACCTTGTTGGTCTTGGTGTCGACGATGGAGATGTCGTCGGACAGGCCATTGACGATCACCAGCATCGACTCGTCTCGGCTCAGCGTAGCGCCCCAGGCGCGGCTGCCGACGAGCACGTAGTCCTTGATCTGGCGGCTGGCGACATCGACCACGGCGAAGTGGTTGGCGCGACCGAGGGTGACGTAGGCGGTCTTGCCATCGCGTGTCATGGTGATGCCGACCGGGGTCACCTCCTCGCTGCGGAAGCCCTTGGGCGCGAAGCTGACCGTCTCCTTGATGGTGTTGGCCTTGGCGTCGAGAATCGTCACCGAGGCGCCAAGCTCGTTGGTCACCCACACCTCGCTGCCGTCCGGGGTGTCGGCGAAGCGGCGCGGGCGGTTACCGACCACCACGTTGGCAAGGATCTCGTTGGTCGCGGTGTCGATCACGTGCACCATGTTGGCGACCTCGGAGGTCACGTACAGGCGGCTGCCATCCTTGCTGACCAGGACGCCCTCGGGCTCCTCGCCAACCTCGATGGTGGCGAGGATTTCATTCTTGGCGACGTCAACCACCGAGACCTCGGCGTCATCCTCGTTGGAAACGTAGATCTTGCTGCCGTCCTTGCTGAAATCGAACATCTCCGGGTCCTCGCCGACGTCGATGCTGCGCACCACCTCGAGTTTGGCGATGTCGATCACATCCACCCGCTCGCTGTTGCTGGCGATGACGAAGATCTGCTCGCGGTCGGCGGTCAGCTTCATGTCGCGCGGGCGTTCGCCGGTGGGGATGGTCTTGACCACCTGGAAGGTCTTGCCGTCGAGCACCGTGACCGCGTTGTCGTTCTCGCTGCTGACGAAAATGTAGCCGGTGTCCTTGGCCAGTGCAGCGCCGGCGGGCAAGGCAAGCATGAGCGAGGTGGCCACTGCGCAGCCCAGGGTCTTCAGTCGGTTCATTGGGATCGTCTCCTTTTTGGGTATTGATTTGTCGGGCCGCTTACGGCCCGCGAACTGCCACTAAAAACGCGGGACACACCCCGCCAGAAAATCAGGCCGGCGCTGCGGCTCCCGCGCCGGTCATGTCCAGGAAGGCTTCGGCCAGGCTGGCTCTGCCAGAGGCCTGTACCAGCGCAGCCGGCGCGCCCTCGGCGAGCAGCTCGCCACGGTGCAGTACAAGCACGCGATCGGCGGCCTCGGCCTCATCCACCAGGTGCGAAGCCCACAGCACGCCCACGCCGGTGGCCCGCAAACCCAGCACCTCGTCGAGCAGGTGGCGGCGCGAGGCCGGATCCAGACCCACCGTGGCCTCGTCCATGAGCAGCACCGAGGGGCGGTGGACCAGCGCGCGCGCCAGTTCCACCTTGCGCCGGTTGCCGCCCGAGAGCTCGCGCACACGGTCGCCGCGGCGATCGCCCAGGCCCAGGCGGGCCAGCGCGTCGTCGATGCGCGCCGCCGCCAGCCGCGGGCCGAGCCCGTGCAGGCGGGCATGGAAGACGAGGTTGGCCTCGACACTCAGATCCATGTCCAGCGTCATCTGCTGGAACACCACGCCGATGCGCCCGAGCGCGCTCACCGGCGCGACCCGCATGTCGTGGCCGCACACCTGTACCTGGCCGGCGTCGGCATTGAACAGGCCGGTGAGCAGCTGGAACAGCGTGCTCTTGCCGGCGCCGTTGGGGCCGAGCAAGGCCACGAACTCACCGGCGCACACCTGCAGGTCGACGCCCTTCAGCGCCGGCCGCGCGCCGTAGGACTTGCGCACGCCACGTACGGACAGCAACACTTCACGCGCCGAATCAGGCATGTGCATCCCCCTCGCAGTTTGCCCGTGCATGCCCGGCCAGCGGCAAGCCGCCGAGCAGGTCGGGGTGACGGGCCAGCAGCGCTTCCTGCAGCCGCCCGACCTCTGCGCAGCCGGGCTGGCGCGGGCGTGGCAATTCGACCTCATGCTCGAGCACGACGCGGGCTGGCGCAGACGACAGGAAACACACGCGATCGGCCAGCGCCAGCGCCTCGCGCAAGTCGTGGGTCACGAACAGCACGCTGGCGCCGCAGCGTTGCCACTGCTCGACCAGCATCTCCCGCAGTCGATTGGCGGTCGGGGTGTCGAGCGACACGAAGGGCTCGTCCATCAGCAGCAGTTGCGGTTCATTGACGAACGCCCGCGCCAGCGCGACGCGCCGCATCATGCCGCCGGAGAGCCTGCCGGGATAGGCGTCGAGCACGTCACCCAGTTCCATCGCCCGCAGCAAGGCAACGGCACGCTCGCGTACCGCAGCAGCCGCACGCGGGTCTGCCGCGCGGGCGACGAGCAGCACGTTGTCGAGCACGCTCAGCCAGGGCATCAGCCGTGGCTCCTGGAACATGAAGCCGATGTCCTCGGGAAACGCGCCGTCGAGATCGACTCGCCCGCTCATGTCGCGATCGAGCCCGCCGACGATGTTGAGCAGGGTGCTCTTGCCGCAACCCGACGGCCCCACCACGCAGACGAACTCGCCCTGGCGCACGGACAGCCGCAACCCGGACAGGGCAAGGTGCGGACGCCCGCCACGGTCCGGGTAGCGCTTGTGGTCGATCTGGATCTCAAGCATCGCTCAGCCCCTCCAACGGGTCAGCCTGCGCTCGAGCGGGCGCAGCATCCAGGCTTCGACCGTCAGCACCACCGCGGCGAAGGCCAGGGTGTAGGCAAGGATGCCGGTGATGTCGAAGAACTGGAAGAAGACATTGAGCTGGAAGCCCACGCCGTCGCTGCGGCCGAGCAACTCCACCACGAGCACGATCTTCCAGATCAGCGACAGCCCGGAGCGCGCCGCCGCCATCAGGTAGGGCACGAGCTGGGGCAGGTACACACGCAGGAAGGTCGTCCGACGCGACAGACGGTAGGCGCGCGCGACGTCGAGCAGCTTGGGGTCCACCGCCCGCGCGCCCTCGCGCACGGTGACGATGACGGTCGGGATCTTGTTGATCGCCACGGCCAGGATGGCGGCCCAGTCGTTGAGGCCAAACCACACGTAGCACAGGATGATGGTGACCAGCGCCGGGATGTTGAGGCCGAGCACCAGCCAGGCGTCGAAGAAGGCGTCACACTGCCGCCACCGCCCCATTGCCATGCCCACCAGGGCGCCGATGAGCATCGCCGCCGTGAAGGCGACCACCACCCGGCCAAGGGTGACGGCAAGATGACCAGGGAGCGCCATCGACGCGACTTCGTCCCAGATGCGCGCCAACACTGCAGCCGGCGTGGGCAGCGTGTGGTTGTCGGCGATCAGCGCGCCGAGCTGCCAGACCAGCACGAATACGAGCAGGGAGGCAAGGCGGAGCCAGCGGTCGCGGCGGCTGGCCGGCGACACGCTCGTGGTCTGGGCCTGGTTGCGTGCGTTGGACGGCATGAAGCGTGGCGGATCGATGCTTGCCTGAGTGCCAGCCTGAGCGCGTACCTGAGGCCGCCCCGTCACTGCGCCCCTCCCCGTCGCCAGAAGGTGCCCGGCGCAAGCGCGTCGGACCTGCCGACCAGTGCCGGACCGCCTTCTGCGGCGAGGATGGCGAATACGCGGGCTGCGACACGCTCGGCCTCGCGTTCGCCATCCTCGCCGTCAGCACGCGGGATCCCGGCCCGGAAGCCTTCGCGCAGGGCGATGAAGGTGTCCTCGTTCTCGGCTCGCATCAGCGGCCGCAGCGCCTCCCAGGCCGCATCCGAGGCAAGCATCAGGTCCTTGGCCGCAGCCGAGGCACGCAGAAAGCCCTCGATGGCGCCCGGATTGGCACGTGCCCAGCGCTCGCTGAACACCCAGCCCACCAGCGGCAACGCGTCCTCGATGCCCAGCCCTGCAAGGATCTGCGGCATGGTGATGAGCTCGGCCATGCCGGCCGCAGACAGGCGAGCACTGAAGTGCCAGAAGTTCATCGCCGCGGGCAGTTCGCCGCGCATGACGAGTTCATTGAGCAGGGGTGGCGCGGCAAACTGCGGGCGCACGAAGGTGGCTGCGTCCTCGCCAACCGTCCTGCGCGCATAGGCGCGCAGCAGCAGCCAGCTCTTGTCGAGCGCCCCGCCGGCAATGCCCAGGCGCTTGCCCTTGAGGTCGGCAAAGCTCGCGATACCCGCATCCGGGCGTACGCTGACGCCACCCACGGCCTGCGAGTAGGGCGAGAACACATAGTCGCGCCCCTCGCTGCGCATGCGCGAAACCCAGATCCAGTCGTTGGCGATGACATCGACCTCACCGCCCTGGATCGCTACGTTGGCCGCATCCTTGAGCGCCAGCGGAACGATGCGGATCTCGACCCCCTCGCGCTCGGCAAAGCCTTCGCGCTGCATGACGTCGAGCTCCCAGCTCACGGTACCGAACTGCAGGATGCCGACGCGCACCACCTGGCGCTCGGCTGCCACGGCCCCCGCCACCATCGCACCGCCCAGCATCAGCGCACACGCCAGCTTGCTCCAGAACCCTCGCATGAACCCGTGTCTCCATGTCCGCGCCTTTGCCTTGGGGCACAGACGCATTGTTTTTCCGACACCTGCAGATTCCGTGCCACGAAGCCGAAACGCATCACATGCGGGACACCGTCCGGCGATCTGCCCGACGCTGCGCAGTGTCGCGCGGGCGAACCTGTTCCAAATGGGAACATCAATTGTTCAATCCCGCAGCAGCACCCCACGAACGCCAGGCACCCCGACTGCGGCTATTGCGCCGCACAAGGCGCCGCGACCGGACATGCATCCAGCCGGCATGGATCCTGCATGTCCGCCCGGACACCCGAATCGCAGGACTGCCGGCCACGCGCAACATGAAGCAACAGCACGACTCGCGCCCCTCACCCGACGCGCTCACGCCGTCCGCACATCCGCCCAGCACGCTGCAGCCGGAGCGCCATGCACGCCTGGTGACACTGTCGGCCCCCGCCATGGAAGACCTCCACCGCCAGCTCGACAGCCCCTCGGTCACCGTCATCCTGACCGACAGCGCAGGCACCGTGCTGCGCGCCATCGGCACACGCCCGCGCGCGGCGGACACCATCGCGCCCCAGGGCATCGGCATCGCCGCCCCCATCCTGCCGCCCGCCGGCGGTCTGCTCGGCTTCATCGATGTCGATATTTCGCAACTCGGTTGGCTCACGCATGCCAACGCCCTGGTGCAGACGGCGGCTCGCATCATCGAGCACCGCCTGATCGAGTCCGAACCGGAAGGCTTTCTGTTGCTGCGCTTTCATCGCTACCCCGCGGTGCTCGGTACGCCGCTCGAGGCGCTGACGCTGTTCGACGCCGAAGGCTGCGTGCTCGCCGCCAATCGGGTCGCTCTTGAACTGCTGGCCTCATGCACCGAAGACGGCGCCACCGATGCGCCCGCCTGCTTCACCACCCACTGGCGAGGCATCGTCGGCTACGCCGCACTCGGCCTGCGCCAGCCCTTCACGCTGCGCGACCGCCGCGGCATGCAGTATTCCGCCCGTGCAAGCCTGCGCCGGGGCGCCCACCCATGACCGACCGCCTCCACCACGCGCCCAGCCTCAAGGCGCATATCAGCCTCGTGCTCACCGCCCTCATCGCGGTAATGATGGCGGTCACCGCCGTGGTCTGGATGCGCGAGACGCGCAATGCCATCCACGAGGAGGTGGAGGCCGCCACCCGCGTCGCCGAGCAATGGCTCAACGTGCTGATTCCCGAAACCCTGGCCGACGGCCCGCAAGCCCGCGAGCGCCTGATGCACCACCTCGAAGCGGTCGGCCGTATCCGCGCCAACCGCCTCGAAGTCTTCGACAGCCTTGGCGGGCGCCTCTACCTGTCCCCCGACTCACCGTACAAGGCCGGTCGCTTCGCCCCCGACGGCTTCGCACGCTGGGTCGAACCCACCGTGGCGCCGCGCAACCTGCCTGCGGGCGAGCTCACCATCGTGCTCACGCCGGACACCTCGCGCGCCGTGCTCGACGCCTGGGACAAGCTCACGGCCGCGCTCGGCTGGGCCGTCGCCCTGCTGATGCTGATCTGGCTCGCCACCCGGTTCGCAATCAATCGCGCGCTCTCACCGGTCGCCGAGATCCACTCGGCACTCGAACGCAGCGCACAGGGCCGCTTCGACCTGCGCCTGCCCGAATACCCTACGCGTGAGCTCGCCCTGCTCGCGCGCAGCTACAACAGGCTCGCCGACAGCCTCGACCAGAGCCTGGCCGAGAACGCCCGCCTCGAGCACGACCAGGCCCTCGCCCATGCGGTGCAACTGCGACTTGAGCAGGAACGGCGCCTGATCGCGCGCGAACTGCATGACGAGCTCGGCCAGGGCATCACCGCAGTGCGCGCCATCGCCGGCGCCATCATCCAGCGCAGCACCGACCAGCCCGGGCTCAACGGCAGCGCACAGGCCATCCTCGCCATGACCGGACAGATGCAGGAAGGCGTGCGTACCATCCTGCAGCGCCTGCGCACCAGCACCGGCGACGATGGCCTGCACGTGGAGGAAGCGATCCGCAGCTACTGCGAACTGTGGGCCAGGCATCATGGCGACATCGAGATCCAATGCACCATCGAACCCCTGGCACAGGCGGTGTCCGACGCCGTCGGCCTCACCATCCTGCGCATGGTGCAGGAGAGCCTGACCAACGTGGTGCGCCACGCCCGCGCCAGCCGCGTCGAGGTGCGGCTGGGACTGCGCGACGGCGACATCGAGATCGAGGTCATCGACAACGGGTGCGGCCTCGGCGAGAATCCGGGCCCGGGCCGCTACGGGCTGATGGGCATGCGCGAACGCGTTGCCGAGCTGCACGGCAGGCTCGAGCTCTGCCGCCCGCCGCAAGGCGGCCTGTGCGTGCGGGCCCGCCTGCCGCACCCCCTCCACACCGAACAAGGATGACCGTGCACACCCTCCAGGGCCTCCGCATCCTGCTGGCCGACGACCACGCCGCCGTGCGCATGGGTTTTCGCCTGCTGCTCGAAGGCGCGGGCGCCGAGGTGGTCGGCGAAGCCGACAGCGGCGAGAAGGCGGTGACCGCCTTCTCCGAACTGAAGCCTGCAATGCTGATGATGGACGTCTCGATGCCCGGCATCGGCGGTCTGGGCGCGCTCGAGCGCCTGCTCGCCCACCACCCCGATGCACGCGTGCTGATCCTGTCCGCACACGACGACGCCCAGATTCCCGCGCGCGCCCTGCGTGCAGGTGCCACCGGCTACCTGTCCAAGCGTGCCCAGCCCCAGGAATTGCTGCGCGCAGTCGCCACCGTGGCCCGCGGCCAACGCTACATCGACCCCGACATCGCCCCTGCGCTCGCGCTCGCGCAGTTCTCCGGCGGTCAGGATCCGGTCACCGCGCTCACCGAAAAGGAGTTCGCGGTCTTCCTGCAGCTCGCCCAAGGCCGCACGGTGGCCGAGATCGCAGACAGCCACAATCTCAGCCCCAGCACGGTGGGGACGCACCTGTATCACATCAAGCAGAAGCTCAACGTCTCCAACGCCGCCGAGCTTGCCCTGGTGGCAATCCGCAGCGGCCTTATCGAAGTCTGACCGGTCTCGAACCAGGCAAAGCTCGCGGCTGGCGCCGCTCCTACGGGAGAGCGCCGCGGTGTCTGTTCCCACCGTAGGAGCGGCGCCAGCCGCGAGGGGTTGAAGGCGATGGGCGTCGGGCGGGTGCAATGAAAAGCTCGCGGCTCGCGCCGCTCCTACGGGAGAGCGCCGCGGTGCCTGTTCCC
>NZ_AMXB01000046.1:0-32153 GCF_000310125.2 Thauera sp. 27 | reverse complement strand
GGCCGCACGCGCCGCCGGCGCTGCCCCGGCCTGGGCGCGCAAGCGTTGCTCAGTCCTTGGCTGGCCGCCATCGGCGGCCACGTCGCCCGCTCCCGCCAGCGCGAGCGGCCTGATGCTGCGCAACTGCACGTACAGTTCGCCGCCATTGCGTGTACCGAGGCGGACCAGGGCATTGCCGCTTGACTGCAAACGATCGATGATCGCACCGAAACCGAGCCGGAAAAGCTCATTGAAGCTGCCGCCCGCAGCATCATGTGACTGCGAGGCAAACCAT
Source organism: Thauera sp. 27 (assembly GCF_000310125.2). Taxonomy (NCBI): domain Bacteria; kingdom Pseudomonadati; phylum Pseudomonadota; class Betaproteobacteria; order Rhodocyclales; family Zoogloeaceae; genus Thauera; species Thauera sp. 27. The sequence goes on along the minus strand of NZ_AMXB01000046.1, from coordinate 31,879 downwards.
TCCCGCGCCGCCGGATTGGCCCCCAGGATGGTGCCGTCCGGACTGAGCGCAACAAGGCCCTCCTGCAGGCTGCCCACGTACTCCGGCCGCGGATGGCAGGCAATCAGGATGTCCTTGCCGAACTCGGCCTCGAACAGGCGCTTTTCCAGCAGCTGGACCGACAGGCGGACGAGCCCGAGCGTATGGCGCTGCGGGTTGCGGTAGTCGCCCGAGATGTCGAACACACCGGCCATGCGGCCATGGGCGTCGAACACGGGCGACGCGCAACAGGCCAGGAAGATGTTGCGGTCGAGATAGTGCTCGGAGCCGAGAATCTCGACCGGCGCCTTTTCGAGCAGCGCCGTACCCATGCCGTTGGTACCGAGCCGCGCCTCGCTCCAACACGCGCCGGGCTGCAAGGCGACGCGCTGCGCGCGATCGACGAAGGCCGCATCGCCCAGGCTGTGGATGATCATGCCATCCAGGTCGGCAAGGATGACCATGCTGCCCGAGGAGCGGATCTGCTCGAACACATGCTCCATGACGCCGCTCGCGAGTTCGAGCATGTGCGCACTCTGGTTGCGCGACTCCTCCAGCTGCGCCCGGCTCGCCACTTCGATCGAGCCGCCGTCGCGGTGGTCCAGGCCCACGTCGCGACAGCGTTCCCACGAGCGCAGGATCAGCGGCGACAGGTACTTGTCGGGCACCACACCACGCTCGAAAAAATGCTCACGAGCGACAGCAGCCCGATCCTCGCGCGCCACTTTCGTCCGCGGCATAGCGCTCATCGTGTCTTCCTCCGGATGCCCCGTATCGTTGTTGATCGGGTGCAATGCATTGTTATGTTCAAAAAAGTAGCACCTGCCCAACATTGAAGCAAATGTAGATGAGCGGTCCGACGGATCAATCGGGGCTATCCCGCATCGGCAGGCCGGGCGGCCGCATGCCAAGGCGATCGGGCGCCTGGCACAGGGCTTGCAAACCCTCGCCTGTGAAACACGTCAGCGCTGCTCGCCGCAGGCAGGCTCGGCTCGGACGTGAATGCGACCACCCCACCAGGAGGTATCCGATCATGAGCGCTTGCCCCGCACCAACCGACTCGATCCTGCGCCGCCACCACGACCAGCTTGCCGCCATCGCGGGGCTCAGCACACCACCGCAGGACTCGGTGCAGAGGCGCCACTACCAGCAGTTGCTCGCCGCACGGCTCGCCGTGCGCAGCACCGGCGGCCCAGCCCCCGCAAGCGTTCGCCCCGAACCTGTCCGCCGCCAGCCAAGTGCTGCAGAATCCCCCACAGCGCAGGCGCCCCAGGGCACAAGCGCCCCACCGCCAGCCCGGGCAAGCGCCAACGTCGAACCCAAGGGCTGGTTCGCCAGCTTGCTCGAACGCATCCTTGGCCGCTGAACACACCCGGCCAGCGCCCTACCAGGACCGACCCACGACGATGACTCGCCCGCATCCTTCCGGCCCAGCCCCCACACCCTCCGCGGCACCAGGCAAGCGCACCCGCGGCACACAACGTGGCCGCCAGCTCGCAGCTGACGCACTGCACGACATCGAGGCCCTGCTGGGCGCAGGCGGCAGAAGCCGGGACATGCTCATCGAGCACCTGCACGCCATCCAGGACGCGTTCGGACATCTGTCGATGGCTCACCTGCGTGCGCTCAGCCACTGGATGGGGTTGCCGATGGCCGCGGTCTACGAGACCGCTTCCTTCTACGCCCACTTCGACATCGTCCGTGACGAGGCGCTTCCGCCCCCCGCCGTCACGATCCGCGTGTGCGATTCGCTGCCATGCCAGCTTGCCGGTGCGCAGGCGCTGCATGCCGCACTCGCGCGCGACATCGACCCCGCGCAGGTGCGCGTGCTGCGGGCCCCCTGCATGGGCCGCTGCGACAGCGCACCGGTCGTCGAGGTCGGCCATCGCCATCTAGGCAACACGACACCGGGCGCAGTGCTCGCCCAGCTCGCCGGGGGCGATCTTCACCCCGCGCCCATCGCATGGCAGGGGCTCGAGGCCTACCGCCGCGAGGGCGGATACGCACTGCTCGCCAAGGCCAGAGACGGGGCGGTGTCGGTCGACCAGCTCGGCGCCATGCTCGAGCACGCCGGCTTGCGCGGTCTCGGCGGCGCCGGCTTTCCCACCTTCAGGAAATGGGCCTTCGTGCGCGCCGAGCCTGCGCCACGCTACATGGTGATCAACGCCGACGAGGGCGAGCCCGGCACCTTCAAGGACCGCCATTACCTGGAACAGGCGCCCCATCGTTTTCTGGAAGGCGCGCTCGTCAGCGCGTGGGCGGTCGATGCCGCTGCGCTCTACATCTACCTGCGCGACGAATACCCCGGCCTGCACGCGGTACTGCGCGCGGCGATCGCCGAGGCCGAGGCCGCCGGCTTCGCCGAACCGGGCTACATCGTGCTGCGCCGCGGCGCCGGCGCCTACATCTGCGGCGAGGAATCGGCACTCATCGAATCACTCGAGGGCAAGCCAGGCAAGCCGCGCCACCGCCCGCCCTTCGTCGCGCAAAAAGGCCTGTTCGACCGTCCGACGCTGGTGAACAACGTCGAGACCGTGTACTGGATCCCGCTGCTGTGGCAGCACGGCGCCGACTGGTTCGCCAGCCAGGGCCGCCACGGCCGCCACGGCCTGCGCAGCTTCTCGGTGTCGGGCCGGGTGATGAAGCCCGGCGTGCATCTGGCGCCGGCGGGAATCACGCTTCAGGAGCTCATCGACGAATACTGCGGCGGCATGCTCGCAGGCCACAGCCTGCTGGCCTACCTGCCCGGCGGGGCCTCCGGCGGCATCCTGCCGGCGAGCAAGGCCGACATCCCGCTCGACTTCGACACCCTGCAGCCACACGGCTGCTTCATCGGCTCGGCCGCCATCGTGGTGATTTCGAACCAGGACGAACTGCGTGCGGTGGCGAAGAACCTGATGGCCTTCTTCGCCGACGAGTCCTGTGGCCAATGCACACCCTGTCGCGTGGGCACCGAGAAGATGCTCGGCCTGCTCGAACGCGACGATTGGGACACCGAGCAGCTCCAGCGCCTTGCCCAGGTCATGCAGGACGCCTCGATCTGCGGCCTCGGCCAGGCCGCGCCCAACCCGGTCACCAGCCTGCTGCGCTTCTTCCCGGCCGAACTGGCAGAACAGGGCATCCGCCTGCGGCCCGCGGCCGTCAATACGGAATCCGCTTCATGAGCACACTTGCCTCGTCGCCCTCCGGCGCTCCCGTTTCCTCCTTGACTGCCACGCTGGACGCCTTCGAGATCACCCTCGACGGCGTCCGCGTGCAGGCTTTTTCGGGCGAGACGCTGTGGCAGGTCGCCAAGCGCGCGGGCGAACGCATCCCGCACCTGTGCTTCAAGGACGCACCCGGCTATCGTGCCGACGGCAACTGCCGCGCCTGTATGGTCGAGATCGAGGGCGAGCGCACCCTGGCCGCGAGCTGTATCCGCCAGGCCACGCCAGGCATGGTGGTACGAAGCGCAAGCTCGGAACGGGCACGCACTGCGCGCGAAGGCGTCATGGCGCTGCTGCTCGCCGACCAGCCGCCGCGCGCCGACAGCCCCGACCGCGCCAGCCACTTCTGGGAGATGGTCGACCTGATGGCGCTCGACATCGATGCGCCCGACACGCTGCACAGACAGCTGCCGCAGCGCCGCACGGCGCCCACGCCGCCCGACACCTCGCACACCGCGATGCACGTGAATCTTGACGCCTGCATCGCCTGCAACCTGTGCGTGCGCGCCTGCCGCGAGGTGCAGGTGAATGACGTCATCGGCCTCGCCCACCGCGGCGCAGCCTCGAAGGTCGTGTTCGACTTCGACGACCCGATGGGCGACAGCACCTGCGTGGCCTGTGGCGAATGCGTGCAGGCCTGCCCCACCGGCGCGCTGATGCCCGCCCGCATCGTCGACGCGAACGGCCGCGGCGACTCCGCCTGCGCCGACCGCATGGTGGATTCGGTCTGCCCTTATTGCGGCGTCGGCTGCCAGCTCACCTACCACGTCAAGCAGGACAGGATCGTCTTCGTCGAAGGCCGCAACGGGCCGTCGAACGAGAACCGCCTGTGCGTAAAGGGTCGCTTCGGCTTCGACTACCCCAACCACCCCTCCCGCCTCACCGTGCCGCTGATCCGCCGCGAAGGCGTACCGAAGGGCCTCGACCCGGACTTCGACCCTGCCAAGCCATTCAGCCACTTCCGCGCGGCGAGCTGGGACGAGGCGCTGGACCTTGCCGCTGCCGGCCTGCGCCGCCTGCGCGACACCCACGGCCCCGACGCGCTCGCCGGCTTCGGCAGCGCCAAGTGCTCGAACGAGGAAGCCTGGCTGTTCCAGAAGCTGGTGCGCACCGGTTTCCGCTCCAATCATGTCGACCACTGCACGCGGCTATGCCACGCCAGCTCGGTCGCCGCGCTGATCGAATGCATCGGCTCTGGCGCGGTCACCGCCTCCTTCATGCAGGCACAGCAGGCCGACGTCGTCATCCTCACCGGCTGCAACCCGACGGTTAACCACCCGGTGGCCGCCACCTATTTCAAGCAGGCGGCCAAGCGCGGCACCAAGCTCATCGTGCTCGACCCGCGCGGCATCACCATGGGCGCCTACGCCCACCGCATGGTGCGCTTCACCCCGGGCAGCGACGTGTCGCTGTTCAACGCCATGCTCAACGTCATCGTCACCGAACAGCTCTACGACGAGGACTACATCGCCGCCCACACCGAAGGCTTCGAGGCGCTCAAGGCCCACGTCGCACCGATGACACCCGAGGCCATGTCGCCCGCCTGCGGCGTCGCTGCCGAAGAGATCCGCGACATCGCCCGCCTGTACGCCAAGGCCGAGCGCGCGATGATTTTCTGGGGCATGGGCATCTCGCAGCACACCCACGGCACCGACAACGCCCGCGGCCTGATCTCGCTCGCGCTTGCCACCGGCCACATCGGTCGCCCCGGCACCGGCCTGCACCCGCTGCGCGGCCAGAACAACGTGCAGGGGGCATCGGACGCCGGCCTCATCCCGATGGTCTTCCCCGACTACCAGCCCGTGGGCAATGCGCAGATCCGCGCCGCCTTCGAGGAACTGTGGAACACGCCGCTGCATGACAAGCCCGGCCTCACCGTGGTCGAGATCATGCACGCCATCCATGCCGGCACCATCCGCGGCATGTACATCCAGGGCGAAAACCCGGCCATGTCCGACCCCGACCTCGCCCATGCGCGCGGCGCGCTGGCCATGCTGGAGCATCTGGTCGTGCAGGACCTCTTCGTCACCGAAACCGCGCAGTTCGCCGACGTCATCCTGCCGGCCTCGGCCTGGGCCGAAAAGGACGGCACCGTCACCAACACCAACCGCCAGGTACAGATGGGCCGCGCCGCCGTGCCCCTGCCCGGAGACGCCCGCCCCGACTGGTGGATCATCCAGGAAATCGCCCGCCGCCTTGGCCTCGACTGGCACTACACCCACCCGCGCGACGTCTTCGCCGAGATGAAACGCGGCATGCACTCGCTCGACCACATCAGCTGGGAGCGGCTGGACGCGGAGCAATCCGTCACCTACCCCTGCCCCGCCGACGACGCCCCCGGCCTGGACGTGGTCTTCGGCGACCGCTTCCCCACCGCCAGCGGCCGCGCCCGCTTCCGCCCCACCGTGCCACTGCCGCCCGACGAGCCGATCGACGACGCCTGGCCCACCGTGCTCATCACCGGCCGCCAGCTCGAACACTGGCACACCGGCTCCATGACCCGACGCGCCGCCGTGCTCGACGCACTCGAGCCGGCCGCCGTCGCAACGCTCGCCCCCGGCGAGCTCGCCCGCCTCGGCCTCGAACCCGGCGAACCGCTCGCCATCGAGACCCGCCGCGGCAGCATCACGCTCACCGCGCGCACAGACCCGCTGATGCCCGAGGGCATGGTCTTCGTGCCCTTCTGCTACGTGGAAGCGGCAGCCAACATGCTGACCAACCCCGCGCTCGATCCCTACGGGAAAATTCCGGAGTTCAAGTACGCGGCGTGCAGGCTCTCGGCATGCAAGTCTGCACGGGTCTGAGCCGGCACATTGCGAGGGCCGATCGACAGCGGGCAGGCCCCTTCGATCGGCCTTTTCTTCTGGGTTTCAGGCTGACAAATTTTGATGCAAATCGTGAAATAACTCCTATGATTTAAGGGTAATCACGTCCCGCAGGCTTTCGGCCGCCACGCTGCACCTGCGTCGAGACGTGGTCCACCAACACCCGCAACGGAGCGGGGCTGAGGGAGTCACGACGATGCGCAACGGACAGCAGCACATGGGTGCCGCGGATTTGCCGCGCCCGAAGGAAATTGTCTTCCACGTCACCTGCGCACTCATCGTCGCCCATGGGCTATCGCCCTGCATGGCCTGGGCGCAGGCCATCGTCCCCGACGGCCGCACCCTCACCACCGTAATGCCCGACGCGGGCGCCGCAGTGGTCAACATCCACACCGGCACGGTGCTCGGCAACGGCAACGCACTCAACTCCTTCAGCCGGTTCAACGTTGGCGAAGGCCAGGTCGCCAACCTGCACGTGCCCGACACCGCGGCCGCGCTCATCAACCTCGTCCGCGACCAGACGACAACGATCGGCGGCATGCTCAACGCAATCAAGGACGGCAAGATCGGCGGCAAGGTCTACTTCGCCAACCCGCACGGCTTCATCGTCAGCAACACCGGCGTGGTCAATGTGGGCAGCCTGCACGTATCCACGCCCAGCCAGCAGTTCGTGGATGAGTTCTTCAGCGCCGCAGGCGGCGCAGAGGCAAGCTCGGCCCAGCTCGTGGCCGGCACCGCGCCGCGCAACCGCGACGCACAGGTGCGCATCGACGGCACGGTCAACGCCATCGAACAGGTCGCCGTGAGCGCGGGCTCGGTGGTCGTGGGCGGCAAGGTGTTCACCGGCGCCCGCTTCAGCGGCACCGACCCCGACTTCAAGGACGTCGTCAATGTTCACGGCCTCGACGCTGCCAGCACCGTGGCCGTCCACGACGGTCGCATCCTGATCGTCGGCGACGACGACATCAGCGTCACCGGCACCCTGTCGACACGCCGGGTCGCCGACGGCAGCGACGCCACCCTGCGCAGCGGCACCTCGGTGGGTGCGTCGAGCGACATCAGCCTGGAGGCCCGCTCGGTCACGCTCGGCAGCGGCGCCCGCGTGCTTGCCGCAGGCGGCGCCGGCCATGCCGGCGGCGACGTCAACGTGCAGGCCGCCGCCAGCGGCGGACTGCTCGACGTGGTGAGCGACACCTGGGCCCGGGTCGGCATCCAGGGTGCCACCGTCACCGGCCGCGACATCACGGCCACGGCGAAGGCCGAGCATGACAGCAGCCTCTCCCCCGTCGTCACCAAGACGGTCGCGGCCGAAGCCGAGCTCAACGACGCCACGCTCGAGGCGAGCGGCATGCTGGCCGTGCGCGCAGAAGCCGTCGCCACGGTGGCGACACCGGACTTCGTTCCCCTCGCGGTGGTCGACGTCGATGTTGCCGCCACCGTGAAGGTGGCCGGCAACAGCCGGCTCAGCGGCACCGCCGGCACCGAGCTGTCCGCCCGTGTCGACGCCGAACTGAGCGCACGGCCGGGCCTGCCCGACTTCGGCGAACTGCCGGGCGACGCAGGCGTCGCCGTGGTGACGAGCAACACCACCGCCACGGTCGATGTGCTGGGCGACAGCGAGGTGGGCAGTACGCTGGGCCGCAGCGATCTCAGCGCCACCAACAACACCCGGGTGGATGCCGCTGTCGACGCCTCCGCCAGCGGCGACACGGCGGTGGGCGGCGCCGTCGCGGTCACCGTCGTGCGCAGCACCACCCGCGCCCGTGCAGCCGACAATGCCAGGCTGTCCGGGAAAACCGGCGTCGGCGTGCGTGCGGCCTCAACCACCCTCGTCGCCACCTCGGCCAAGGCCGCGGCAGGCGGCGCCACCGAAAAGGGCGCGGAAGAGAGCAAGACCGAGGAGACGCTGGAAACCTACAAGGACGATGCCGCCACCGCCGATGGCGGCGTCACCGTGGCTGCAGCGGTCGCGGTGAGCGACCTCGAGAGCCACACGCTGGCCGCCGTCGACGCCAGCCGTCCGCTGCAGAGCGACGGCGCACTGACGGTGGCGGGCACGGCGCTGACCCAGGCCGAGGTCGAGGCCGACGGCAGCAGCGCCGGTGGCAGTGTCGGCGTCGGTGTCGGCGTGGCGCTGAACCTCGCCCGCGTCTCCAACGAGGCGCGCGTCGCCCAGCAGGTGGAGGCCGCCGGGATCGAGGCCAGTGCGCGCACGCCGGCAGGCGACGACACCAACCTCTTTACCTCGACGGCCACCTCGGGCGCAGGTGCGAGCGACGTCGGCGTTGCCGGCGCATTGGCCATCAACGTCATCGACAACCTCACCACCGCAACGATCTCCGCAGCGGGCGACGTAGACGCGAAGAACGGCAACGTCGCCATTGACGCCGAGAACCGCAGCACCTCGAACGCCAGCGCCACCCCGGCCGAGGATGCCACCGCGAGCGGTGACACGGTGGGGGTCGGCGCTTCGGTCGCGGTCAACGTCGTCAGCAACGAAAGTCGCGCCCAGCTTGCAGACGGCGCCCGCCTGCGCAATGCCGCCGCCCTCGACGTCAAGGCGGAGGGTGACTACTCGGCCCGTACCGAGGCCGAGGCCGGCGCCGAGGGCGGCATTGCCGCCACCCCGGTCGCTGCGGTCACAGTCGCCGACAACAAGACGCTGGCCGGCATCGGCAGCGGCGAAGCGGTGCATGCGAGTGGCGCGGTGAGCGTCGAGGCGCGCCACGCCAGCACCACCGAAACCGTCGCCAAGGGCTCGGCGACCGGCGAGAAGGCGGCGATCGGCATCGGTGTTGCCGTCAACGTGGTCGCGGAGACGGTCAGCGCCAGTGTCGGGCGCGACCTGCACGCGGGCAGCACGATCCGCGTCGCTGCCGAGAGCCGGCATTCGAGCTCGGCCGACGCCACCGCCAGCGCCAAGGGCGGCAAGGAGGAGAAGAAGGACGGCGGCGACGACGACACGCCCGAGGACGGCGTTGACCAGGAGATCGGCCGCCAGGCAGGCTTCGCTCAGGACAAGCAGAAGGACGGCAGCGACAGCAAGACCCAGGCGCCCGACTCGGCCGAGACCAGCGAAGGCAAGATCTCAGTGGCCGCCGCAGTGGCAGTCAATTCAGCGCGGGTCAGCACCTCCGCCACGATCGCTGACGGGGTCGATGTGAGCGCGGCCGGGGCGCTGGAAGTCGAAGCATCCGGCAACACCGACGCCAGCGCGAGCGCCGACGGCAGCGCCGCCGGCAGCACCACGACGGTGGGCATCGGCGCTGCGGTCGCGATCAACAGCGTCACCAGCCACACCGCGGCCTGGATCGGCAACGCCCAGGTCCGCGCAGAGGGCATCGCGGTACGCGCGCTGATGACCGCGGTCGACAGCGACACCGTGAACAGCTTCTCGAGTTCGGCCAAGGCCGGCGCCGGTGCCGGCAAGGTCGGCATTGCCGGCGCCCTCGCCCTCAACCTCATCGACACCCGCAGCACGGCCGAGATCCATGGCGGCGCCGAGCTCGACGCCGACGGCCACGACATCGAGCTGCGCGCCGAGAGCGCGTCCGAGACCAGCGCCACGGCGCTGCCCGACGAGCCCGCCTCGGGCGGCAAGCTCGGCGTCGGCGCCTCGGTCGCCCTCAACCTGTTCCGCGAGGACCTGGTGCGCGCACGGGTGCGCAACGGCGCCCAGCTGATCGACCTCGACAAGCTGCAGGTCGTCGCCGATGCGCGCAGCGACAGCAAGGCCGAAGCCGAAGCAGGCGCCGAAGGCAGCGTGGCGCTGGACGCAGTCGTGGCGCTGTCCGACCTCAAGCTCAAGACCGAGGCCATCGTCGAAGCCGGCGCGCAGATCACCGCAACCGGACCGGTCGAGATCCGTGCCAGCTCGGCAGGCGAGCACGAGGCCACCGCCACCGGTGACGTCAAATCCGACAAGGTCGGCGTCGGCGCCTCGGGCGCGATCATCCTCAGCACCACGCACACGCTCGCCAGCCTGGCGCGCGATCTCGTCACCACGACCAGCGGCGACGACGGCAAGGTGGACATCACCGCCACCAGCACACGCAGCTACGAGGCCATCGCCAAGGCCAGCGCCGCCGGTGGCAAGGCGGAAGACGAGACCACCGCGACCGAGCGCGACAAGGCCGCCACCACCAGCACGCTAAAGGACAACGAAAGCGCCCAGCAAGGCACCGAAACCACAGGCAGCGGCAGCAAGGTCGCCATCGCGGCTGCGGCCGGCGTGCTCGTGCTCGACGACGACGCGCGCGCGACCGTTGCCGCCGGTCGCCGTCTCGAGCTTGGCGGCGACCTCACACTGAGCGCGACCAGCAGCAGCGACTTCAGCGCCCGCGGGCTGGGCAACACGCTCGACGTGACCAAGCTCCAGGACAGCGCCAAGGTCGGCATCGGCGTGGGCGTCGGGCTGGCCATCACCCGCAACGACACCCAGGCCGCGATCGGCGCCGGCAGCCAGATCGTGCGCGCCGGCAACATCGAGGTCAGCGCAACGTCGGCACAGAACACCTCGCCCGGCTTCGCCTACAAGCTCGCCGCCGAGGGCGTGGCGGGCGCAGGCGCGGAGAAGGTCGGCATCGCCGGTGCGCTCGCGGTCGCCAACTCGGAATCGACCACCGAGGCATCGATCGGTGACGAGGTCCGCATCGGCGACATCGACGGCGGCACGCGAGTCGGCAACGTGCGGGTGAGTGCAGACAACACCAGCAAGCTGGCCGCCAAGGCCTGGAGCGCCGCGCTCGCCGGCAAGGTCGGCGTCGGCGCCTCGATCGCGGTCCTGGTATCGGACAACACCTACCGCGCCTGGATCGGCCGCGAGGCCGAGATTGCCGCGATGAGCCTGGAGGTGGCAGGACGCAATCACGCCATCACCGGCCCTGCCGCCTTCGACTGGTCGCTCGAGGGCCTCGAGGACCGCTTCACCGAGGCCAACCTGCAATTGCTGCTCGGGCAGAACAACTACTACACCGAAACCATCGCGGGCGCAGGCAGCAACCAGGTCGCCGTCACCGGCGCCTTCTCGGTCAACGTGTTCGAGGACACGACCGAGGCCGGCATCGACGCCGACGCACGCGTAGCGACCACCGGCGCGGTCGACCTGATCGCCAGCAACGCCTCGACCGCGAAAGCCTTCGCCGGCGGCATCTCCGCCGCAGGCAAGGTGGGCGTCGGCGTGGCCAGCGCAGACATCGCCAACGAAGGCGTGACGCGCGCCGCACTGGGCGCCGCTGCGCGCATCGAGCAATCGTCGTCGATCGCCATCGACGCCTCCAGCACCATGGACCTCGCGGTCATCGCCGCCAGCGCGGGCGCTGCCGGCACCGCGGGGGTGAGCGGCGTACTCAGCCTGATCCTCTCCGACAACACGGTCGAGGCCAGCGCGGGCAACGGCAGCTGGCTGCGCAGCAACGGCGACATCCGGATCGAGGCCGCCAACACTTTCGACGCACTCGGCGTGGCCGGGGTTGCCGGCATCGGCGGCACAGCCGGCGTGGGCGCCTCTGCAGGCACCTTCCTCATCGACAATGTCACGCAGGCCTGGGCCGGACAGGACGCCAACCTCACCGCTGCCGGTCTCATCACGGTGGCCGCAGGCGCCACTCAGGACGTGACTTCGGTGGTGGTCGGCGGCGCCGGCGGCGGCACGGCGGGTGTCGCCGGCTCGGCTGCAGTCAATGTCTACAACCCGGTGACGCAGGCCTGGATCGGCAAGGATGCGCGCATCAACGCAGGCCTGGACGGCGCTGCCCTGGGCACGCGCGCGCTTGCGGTCGGCGCGAGCGCACACACCGAACTGCTGTCCATCGTCGGCACCGTCGGCATTGGTGGCACGGCAGGCGTCGGCGGTGCCGCCGACGTCGTGGTCATCGACAAGGAAACCGCAGCCTGGCTCGGTGAAGGCGTGATCGCACGTACCGGCGCCGCGCTCGACATCACCGCCGTCAGCACGGAGAAGATCCGCTCCATCGGCGTCGGCGTCAGCGCCGGCGGCACCGCCGGGGTGCAGGGCTCGGCCTCGGTGTTGGTGCTCGATGTCGCCACCCTGGCCTCGGCCGGGGCCGGCAGCGCGTTGCACTCCGAAGGCAACCTCGTCATCGCCGCCGAATCGGACAGCGACCTCGACCTGCTCGCCGGCGCCATCGGTGCGGCCGGCACCGCCGCAGTCGGTGCCGGGGCGGCGGTGGCCGTGGTGGACAAGACCACCCATGCCTGGATCGACGACGGCGCATCGGCCACCGCGCTCGGCAAGGCGGCCGCCAGGCAGGTGGCGAGCGGCAACTTCGGTGTCTCATACGCCGCCACCAGCGCCGGCGCGGGCGAAGTCGCCGCGCCCGGGATCACACCCAGCAACGGCAAGGACAGCCTGGCGGGCGGCAGTTCTGCACTCGGCAGCACCCGCAGCAGCGCCTCGCAGCTACGCGACCACCGAGGCCTGGCGGTCACCGCGGTCAACCGGGACGACATCAAGGGCTTCGCCGTCACTGGCGCCGCAGCAGGCACCGGGGCGGTAACGCTGTCGGGCGAGGTCTCGGTGCACAGTACCGACACCCGCGCCTCGATCGGCAGCATCGACGTCGCCCCGGGCACGCCCCGCAGCGGCGTCAGCATCAATGCGGACAACAGCGGCGCCGACAGCGCGCAATCGGTGCTGGTCGCCGCCGGCAACGACAGCTTCCACCTTGGCATTGCCGGCGCCCTGGCCGCCTCGGGCACGGTGGGTGTGGGGGTGGGTGCCGATGTGGCGGTGATGAAGCACGCCACCCACGCCACCATCACCGACCACAGTACCGTCAAGGCCGCGCGCGACGTCGAGGTCGCAGCCAACTCGGTGCAGGAGGTCGTCTCGGTGAGCGCCAGCCTGGGCGCATCGGGCACCGTCGGCGTTGCCGGCAGCGTGTCGGTGCTGAGCTTCGACAACCAGACCTGGGCCTCGATCGGCGATGATGCCGTCGTGGAGGCTGGCGGCAACGTCGTGGTCAAGGCCGACGACGACACCGCGACCACCCTGGTCGCCGGCACCGTCGCGCTCGGCATCGGTGGCGGCGGCATCGGCGCCGGCGTCGGCATCACCCTGATCGACAAGGACACACGCGCCTGGATCGGCAACCGCGCAGTCGTCGATGGCCGCGGCCAGGGCAGCACAGCCCTCACCGCCTACTCGGGCGACGGGGTCGATCTCACCACCGCGATGCGCGGCATACAGGTCCAGGCACGCTCGCACGAGAACCTGTTCACCGTCTCCGCGGCAGGCGCAGGCGGGCTGTATGTGGGCTTCGCCGGCGCCGCCTCGGTGGCGACGGTCGACTCGGACACCCTGGCCTACATCGGCAACGGCGCACAGATCAACACCCAGGCTGGCGCAGCGCACGACGACCAGGACGTCAACGTCAGCGCGCGCAACGATCTGCGCCTCTTCAACGTGTCGGGCGCCCTCGGCGTCGGTGCGGTGGGGATCGCCGGCGCCGTGGATGTCGGCATCATCCGCAACGACACCACGGCCTTCATCGGCGACGATGCCACGGTCAAGGCCCGCCGCGACATCGACGTCAACGCGCTCGCAAAGACCGACATCGACACCTACGTGGTGAGCGCCGCCGGCGGGCTCGGCGCGCTCGCCGGGGCGGTCGGCGTGTATTCGGTGGGCAGCGGGCTGGACGAGGACGCCCAGCGCCGCCTGCAGACCGACGATGGCAACGCCGGCAGCTACGTCGACGGCCAGGCCACCAACGGCAGCATCAGCAACGTGCTCAACGGCTACAGCGACAGCCGCATCCGCAACGCATCGACGCGGGTCGCCACCGAGCGCGCCGACACGGCGGCCAGCGCAAGCTTCACCGCCACCGAGACCCGGCTGCTGCCCGCGGGCACCGCAGCCTTCGTCGGCAAGCGCAGCACGCTGGAGGCCGGCCGCAATATCGATGTCGATGCGCGCCAGCATGTGCGCTTCGACATGCTCAACGGCGGCCTGGCAATAGGCGCCATCGGCCTGGGCGCAGGGGTTGGCGTGACCAGCTTCCGCAGCCACACCACGGCCTTCGTCGACACCGGCAGCACGCTCAATGCAGGGGATGCCGGCACGGTGTCGGTATCCGCCGCGCTCGACGAGGATCTGGATTCGCTCGCCTTTGCCGGCACCGGCGGCATCCTGGCAGTGGACGCTGCCGTCGCCGTGCTCAAGTCCGGTGCGCATGTCGAGGCCCGCTTCGAGCAAGGCGTGATCGTGGAGCAGGCTGGCAGCGTGCGCGTCGATGCCGACGATACGCGCAAGCTGAGCGCCGAGACCGCAGGTGCAAGCGTCGGCCTGATCGCGGCCGGCGCCTCGGTGACCACCGCCGAGATCACCGGCCGCACGCAAGCCAAGGTCGGCAACGAGGTCCGCGTCGGCCAGACCGCGGGGCGCAGCGTCGGCCGCCTGGAAATCACTGCGGACGCCCACCACGAGGTGTCCGCCGAGGCCCTCGCGGCCAAGGGTGGGCTTGGGCTGGCGGCGAGCGGCACGGTCGCCACCGCCACCATCGAGACGGCAGTGGGCGCCAGCACCGGCACCGACGCCCGCATCAAGGTGAGTGACGATGTGCTCATCGACGCGGACGCTGCCACCGCGGCCCATGCCAGCGCAACCGGGATCAACGTCAGCCTCGGTGGCGCCGTCGGCGCCTCGATCGCGCGCGCACGCGTGTCGCCGCAGGTCGATGCCACCGTGGGTAGCGGCAGCCGCATCGAGTCCGCCAGCCTCAGCCTGATGGCGCGCCAGCGCCTGCCCGGCGGCATCGCGCGCTCGGCCTATTCCAGTGCCTCGGGTGCGGCGGGCGGCCTGCTGGTCGGCGCCAACGCCTCGCAGTCCTTCGCCAGCAACACCGGCCAGGTGCGCGCTGGCGTGGGCGACGACAGCCTGCTCACGGTGACCGGCATCGCCACCGTGCAGACGGACAACACCAGCGCCCAGCTGGCGCACGTCTCCGGTGTCTCGGTCGGCTTCGTCGCCATAGGGGCGAACAAGGCCACGGCCAGTTCCAGCACGCTCAGCCAGGCCACGCTCGGCGACCGCGTCGGCGTAAGCGCCGGCACGCTGCAGGTGCTGGCCAACGGCAACAGCACCAACCATGCGCACGGCGTGGCTGGCGCGGGCGGCCTGGTGTCGGTGCCCTTCTCCGCGTCCTACACTTCGACCGTCGGCACCACCATCGCCCGTATCGGCAGCCGCTACAGCGCCAGCCATCCGGCCGATGCACGCATGCTCGAAGTCGGCACGCTCAGGATCGACGCGACCCAGGTGCTGTCCTTCGACAGCTGGATGCGCAACCTCAACGCCTCGCTAATCGGCGTCAGCGGCGCCAACGCGGAGAACTTCGCCTTCGGCAGGACGCTCGCCGAAATCGGCGACAACGCCAGGGTCAAGGGCGACCGTGTCGAACTCAATGCGGCAACCACGCTCACCAAGGGCGCCCCTGCCGGCCTGCTGGCCGGGTCGGGCATCTCGCGCCCGGCCTGGAACGTCGAATCGAGCTCGGGCGGCCTGGCCGACTTCCCCGCAGCCGGCAGCCAGACGCGCCTGCTCGCCGACACCCGCGCCAGGGTAGGCGCGAGCGCGAACATCACGCCGCGCGATCCGGCGGCCCTGGTCGCGGGCGTCGCCATCGACGCCGCGAACCACATCAATGCTTCGGATCGGGTCACGATGACCTCGGGCGGTGCGGTCTCCGCGGCCAGCGGGGAGTCCGAGATCATCACCGTGTGCCCGGCCGGGCGCATCGTGTGCGCCACGGGCCAGACCCCCCTGGCCGCAGTCGAGGTGGCCAACGGCGCCCACATCGAGAGCGCCTGGAACATCGCCCTCGGCAGCCGTACCGTGGCCAGCCTGTCCACCCAGTCCGCGGTGGACGTCTATGGCCTCGTCGGCGTCGCGCCCGAAGGCAGCAGCGTGTCGAGCTACATCGGCAGCAACCGCGTCACCATCGGCGACGCCACCCTGAAGTCGGGCAACGACATCAAGCTGTCCGCAGGCGCTGCCACCAACGGCGCCGGGAGCAGCGCATCGGCCAGGGCACGCACCGACGTCTATAACAACACGGCGATCCCGGTCAATCGCGACCCCGTCGCCGACGCCTTCGTCAACGCCGGCAGCCACCTCTCGGTCGCCGCTGGCGCCGAGATCCTGTCGGTACGCCACGCCTCACTGCATGCCGACCGCGGCTCGAACACCGCCTCGGGCGTGGGCATCGGCAAGGACATCTACCGCGAGACCCTGGCGGCGATCGCGAGCTGGTTCAGCAACCTCTTCGGCGGCGACGACGTCAGCTTCGAGACCCGCACCGGGCGCTCGGTGGTCAACCAGGACAGCAGCGTGCATGTCGACGGCCGTGTGGAGGTCGGCATCAATCGCGAACAGTGGCTGACCATTGCGCTCGACGGCAGCGAAACCCATACCGACGGGATCTCGGTGCTCGACCGCGACTTCATCGGCCTGGCAACCGACATCCTCGACCGCATCGCGATGCTCGAGGAGCTCATCCGCCAGTACTCGGTGGGCAACCCCAGCTCGGACGCGGCAATCGCCGCCGAAGCCTACCGCTCCGAAGTCCGCTTCCTCGAACGCAAGCTCGACGAGATGGGCTTCCCGCGCGACCCCAGCCAGCCGGGTTTCAGCAGCGTGCCGCCGGAAAGCCCGCTCGAAGTCGCCGAGCAATCGCTCAGCGCGATGCAGGACACACTCACCGAGCTGAACGCCCAGGTCGATCGACGCAGCGCCCTGAACACTGAGCTCGCGGCGATTCCGGCCAAGATCACCGCTCTCGAGGCTGAGATCACCGACCTGAACGCTGAGATCACCGGATTCGAGGCTGACCTGGTTGGCCTGGACCCCGACGACACCGACGATGCAGCGGAGATTACCCGGCTGAACGGCCTGATCGCCGACCGCAAAGAGGAGATCACCGTTCGCGAAGGGCAGATCACGACCAAGGAGACGCGCCGCGACGTCGGCATCCCCGCGGAGCTGGGCAGCATCGTCGCGGCCTACCCCAACCTGGACGCCAGGTTGACCGACCTCAACGCGCAGATCACGGATCTCGATCGCGACATCACCGCCGGGGAGTTCAGTGACGTCGCCCTGGCTGGCCCGATCGCGCGCGTGCTCAAGATCAGCGACAGCGTGGCCAAGCTCGGCAACATCGACGTGCGCGGCAACCGCCTGACCGGGACCGGCGTGCTCGACGCCCCGGGCGACGCCAGCATCACCATCACCAACTACGGGCCGAATGTCCTCATCCTCGGCAACATGACGATCGCACCGAATGAAGGCGGCAAGTTGTTCTTCAATGGCGTCGAGGTCAATTCCAACGCCGACATCGCTCGCATCAACCGCGGCGCGGGCACGGCCGCCTTCTCGTCGATCACGACCGCGGAAACGAGCGGCGCCGGCGAGCCGGTGATCCTGGTGAAGAGCCTGTTCTCGCCGCTCGACATCAGCGAAGCCGAGAAGGATGCGATGCGCGCCGACGGCATCCGCCCGCTCGCACCCGACATCATCCTGCGCGGCGACATCAGCAACCTGCGCGGCCTGGTCAAGATCGACAGCGCCGCCGGCAGCATCCGCCTCGAGCAGAAGCGCAAGCCGGACGGCAGCCTGGTCACACCGGTCGAAACCGCGACCATCCGCGCCGACCGTGTCGAGGTCAAGACGCGCAATGGCGACTTCGTGCAGAGCTACACCGACGGCGCCTGGCACGCCGCGGGCGAACCGCTGAAGGTCATCCCGGGCGTCTCAACCGACCCCTTCCCGGCCAACGTGGACAGCATCGAACGCCCCGCGACGGAGCCGGCGGGCGGCATCATCGCCAATGGCAGCGTGCTGATCGCGGCGCGCTACCTCAACATCAACGGCACCATCCAGAGCGGCATCGCCGAATGGGGCGTA
Organism: Thauera sp. 27; assembly: GCF_000310125.2. Lineage (NCBI taxonomy): Bacteria > Pseudomonadati > Pseudomonadota > Betaproteobacteria > Rhodocyclales > Zoogloeaceae > Thauera > Thauera sp. 27. The sequence continues at coordinate 13,907 of NZ_AMXB01000046.1, read as the reverse complement.
CGCATCCCCGAAGGCGCCACCGTGAGCCTGCCCGGCGGCGGCACCGGCAGCTTCGCCGACGCGCGCAACGACTACGCCTTGCAGGTTCTCGAGGGCCGGACCAGCACCGGCAGCGAGTACTACACGGTCAGCGGCGCCACGGTCGCCGGGCTCGGCAGCGCCGAGTGGGACGCCTGGGAGTCGATCACGGTGCGCTACAACGCACTGCACGACAGGCTCGAGCTGTCGGGCGTGCAGGTGCAGGGCGGCTACATCGAGCTCTTCGGCCAGATCTTCAGCACCAGCCAGTCGGGCGGCGGCCGCCTGCGCGTGCTCGACGGCTACGGCCGCATCAAGATCGACAACGAGACCGGCAAGACCCTGCTGGTCAACACACTCGATGCCGGCCTCGGCGTGAAGGGGCGCATCAACATCACCGACATCCGCGGCATCGACCCGGCGACCGGGGCGCCGATCCTGAGCGATCCGGTTTCGCGCACCCGCGCGGACGGCGAGGCGCGCACCGGCACCCAGGGGTACGACCCGGTCAGCGGCCTGCGCTACGTGGTCACCACCGGCTACGACGAGGTGCGCATCGACGAGTATCGTTACTCGCAGACCGGCTGGTTCGGCACCGCAATCCTCAGCGGCAAGGCGCTCGACGGCTATCGCCTGCGCTCGATCGAGCGCACCAAGGACCCGCTGCTCACCGACGCCTTCCTCGTCGTCGATCCGGCGGCCGACTACCACTACCTCCCCGGCGGCCCGCGCACGCAGGAAGAGACGGTCAGCAGCGTGCTCACGCCGGGCCGCAGCTGGCGCGAGTGCAACTGGTGGTCGCTGTGCATCTCGGCGCGCTACTACCAGGAGTTCAGCGTCACCACCGGCAAGAAGTACACCACCACCGACAGCGTGCGCGGCGACTACCGCATCGGCATCGAGTACATCGGCTTCGACGAGGGACGCGTAGACATCAGTTCGGTCGGCGACGTCGTGTTCAACGGCAGCGTCAACAACCGCGGCGGAAACACCATGGTCAGCAGCGCCGGCAGCCTGACCCAGAACGGGCCATCCGCGGTATTGGGCGGACACAGTATCGACCTGTCGGCGGGCACCGGGATCGGCAGCCTGCACGCGGACGGCACACCCGACCAGGCCCTGCGCATCCGCCAGTCCGAGGGCGGCGTCGTCAATGCCGGCACCACGAGCGGCTCGATCTACCTCGAGCAGACGATCGGCGACCTCAGGGTCGGCACCATCGGCTCGGCAGCGACCGACAAGGTGGTCCTCGAGTCTGCGGGCGACATCGTCGGCCGCGACGCGAGCGCCCTCGTGCAGGCCCGCCGCATCGACCTCAGCAGCGCCAACGGCAGCATCGGCCGTCTCGACGCACTGGGCGGCGATCCGCTGCGCATCCGCAGCGGCTACACGACGAGCGAGGACGCCGCCGTGCTCGCCCGCCACGGCCTCTCGGCACAGGCGCGCGGCGACATCAACATCGCCAACCTGGCCGATCCGCTGGCCGCGCACAGCTACACCGGCGACCTGCTGGTGGTGGGCGTGGAATCGCTCGGCGGTGACGTACGCATCACCACCACCGGCAGCGTGATCGACAACAACCCCTTCGCCACGGTCGACACCCGCACGGAGGACGAGCTCGCTGCGCTGTGGGACGAAATGCGCCTGCGCCAGCAGCCGAACGACCCCATCACCGGCGCTGCGCGCGGCTCCGACGCCAAGGCGCAGGAAGCGGTCGAAGCCTACGCCAACGGACGCAGCAACAACTACCGGCTGTACTGGCAGTTCCGCGTCCGCCAGGCCGATGGCGGTGCCAGCTACGACCCGACGTTCGAATACGCGCTGACCGCCACCGAGGAGCAGGCCTTGCGCGACACCGGCATGGACACGGCCGACATCGCCGCCTTCGCCGACAAGCGCACCCAGCAATACCGCGCCCTGCACGAGGAGGTGGGCAGCTACACCAGCACCTTCGACGAGGACTTCGACTACCGCAGCCGCCTCAGCGCGGAGGAGATCACCGCGATCACCCGCGGCTCCGAATGGACCGACGCACAGTTGCTGCTATCGGTCGGCGCCGGGCTGCTCAAGGAGATCACCGACACCGTCACCACCATCAAGGCACCCAATGTCGTCGGCCGCACGGTCACCCTGGTCGCCGGCGACGACATCGGCCGCTACGGCCCGGACCAGGTCATCGACACCATCGCGGGCATCGACACCCTGACCAAGGCGCAAAAGGCAGCACTCGCCGCCGTGGAACGCGGTGACGCGATCGTCGACGACGAGGACAACCCGCGCTTCGTCACCATCCGCCAGCCGCAACCGCTCAACGTCGCCAACCGCGACCTGGACGATCCCGCCACGCTCCACGCCACCGCCGCCGGCAAGGTCTTCATCGGCTCCGAGGGCAGCCTGCGCATCGGCCAGGTCAGCGCCGGCGACGAGGTCCGCATCAAGGTCGCCGGCGCATTGCATGGCATCGACTCCGGCGCCGGCGCAGTCCACATCAACAGTGGCGGACGCATCATCCTCGAGGCGGCAAGCGGAGGCATCGGCGGCACCCTCGACGGCGACAAGCTGTTCCTGACGCCGCTCGGCATCCAGCTCAGCGACGGTACCGGACTGATCGCACGCGCCGGCTCCGACATCTGGCTGGCGGCCTCGTCCGGCCTGTTCGTCGACACCGTGTTCTCGATCGGCGACGTGCGCCTGGACGCTTCAGGCTCGATCCTGGACTTCCAGCTCACCGAGAATCCGCTCGACCCCGATCTCAACATCCTGGCCCGCAACGTCAGTCTCAACGCCAGCGGCGGCGAGATCGGCAGCGCGGACAACCCGCTCGACGTCGCGCTCTCCGACGAGGACGGCCGCATCTCTGCAAGCACGGAGGGCTTCGGCAACGGCGTCCATCTCAACGGCACGCTCGGCAAGTTCTTCAACATCGGCGCCGTGCGCTCGGGCGACGCGGTCGCGCTGTCCTCGGCCACCTTCATGTTCATCGACGGCCGCGTCAGCGGCCCGGGCCCGATCAGCCTCGTCGCCGGCGCGCAGATGGTGCTGACCCCGTTCGCCGACGTGCATGCGACGACGCTGGGCGTGTTCCTGAAGGCACGCGACCTGCTCATGCAGGACGCCGGCGACGGCATCCACGCAGCGCAGATGCGCGTCGATGTCGGCACGATCGACCTGCGCACCGATGGCGACGCCGTCATCACCGGCATCTTCACCGGCAACCCCACCGAGAGCGCGATCCTGATCACCGCCGGCGGCAGCGTGTATGACGGCGGCGACACCCGTCTGGACATCATCGCCAACACCGCCCCCGGGGCGACGCTCACCATCCGTGCGGGTGGCCAGATCGGCGGCAACCCGCTCGACATCGACGTACTCAACTTCAACGCCAGTGCGGGCGGGCTCATCCACATCGACTCGCCGGGCTCCCTGATCATGGGCGACGTGACCGCCGAGGGCGAGATCGACATCCGCGCCGCCGGTTCGATCAGCGCCCAGTCGGTCACGAGCCTGAGCGAAGACGTGAAGCTCGCTGCCGATGACGGCGACCTGCGCGTGGGCGCCATCAGCGGACGCGACGTCGAGCTCAGCGCCATGAATGGAGACGCCGAGTTCGGTTCGATCGACGCCCGCAGCCTCGATGTCGACGTCCCTTCAGGCAGTGTCGGCATCGGCGAGCTGCGGGCGACGGAGGTCTCGATCGGCGCACACGACCGCATCGACGTCGATCGCCTCGAAGTCGGTCGCGACCTGCGTCTGAGTGCAGACCGTATCGTCGCCCAGGTCTTCGCCAGCGGTAGCGCCCCCATCTTCGGCGCGATCGGTGGCTACGGCGGCGGGATGGCCTCGGCCATGGACCTGACGCTGAGCGGGCTGGGCGGCTTCCACTTCGACCGCGTCGCCGCCCTCACGGGCAGGATCGACATACCGGTCGGCACGCTGCAGGTGGATCAGTTCCAGGTCGGTGACCGCGTCGTCGTCACCAATCCGCAGACCCGCCTGCTGATCGACCAGCACAACTTCCGCCTGCAGGGCTACGATGCGCAGCTCTACTCCGGCGGCCCGGCCTTCGCCCTCAAGCTGGACCGCAACCTGATCGCCACCGACAGCTTCGTGATCGACCGCCGTGCCTCGCACGAGGTGCTCGGCCCCGACGGCCCGCAGCTGAGCGTGGTCGAATACACCGAGCGCGTACTGGCCGAGTTCCATCTCGCGCCGCCCGCTGCAGGGGCACCGCGCGAGGACGAGGAAGAAAGCCTGGTCAGCGTCGACGCCAACCCGGTCGCGACTGACACGGAGACGCAATGAAGCTGCACCGACAAATGCCATCCTGTGGAGAACTCGCAGCCATGAAACCCGTGCTGATCCTGGCAGCAACGCTCTGGGTGTCGCCTGCCCTGGCGCAGATCCTGCCGCCTCAAGCGGACCCCGGCGCCCTGCAGCAGCGCCGCATCGACGAGGACGAGCGCAGGCGGCAGCTCGAGCAACTCCAGCGCCAGGAGGTCACCGACCCGGTGCGCGAGACCTTGCCGCCCGAAGCCCCGCGCCCGGCTGCTCCCCCGGTGCGCTTCGCCGTCGGTGAGATCCGCTTCACGCCCTCGGAGATCCTCACCGAGGCCGAACTGGCTGAACTGGCGGCACCCTATGTCGGCCGCGAGATCGCTTTCGCCGACCTGCTCGAACTGGTCGACCGCATCAACGCGCACTACCGCGAACGCAGGATCGTCACCGCACGCGCCGTCATCCCGCCGCAGGACGTCTCCGACGGTGTGGTCGACATCCGCCTGGTCGAGGGTCGCGTCGGCGACATCGGCGTGGACGGCAACAGCAGCACCGATGCAGCCTTCATCACCCGCCGCATCGGCCTCACCCCGGGCGCGCTCGTCGACCTGCCCGTGCTGGAGCAGGACCTGCGCCGCTTCAACCGCACCCAGGACGCGCAGCTGCGCGCCGAGCTGGCCGCCGGCACGCGCTTCGGCACCTCGGATCTGCGCATCCTGGTCGAGGAGCCCCCGCGCCACCTGCTGCGCCTGACCCTCGACAATGGCGGCAGCGAAGGCTCGGGCCTGTGGCGCTCCGGTGTGCAATACACCAACCGCAGCCTGCTCGGTTTTCGCGATGAGCTCAGCCTGGGCTTCGTCCGGGCCAGCGGGCAGGAAAGCTACTCGCTCGGCTACGCCTTCCCGGTCAACGCCAGCGGCGGCAGGCTGAGCGTGGCGGCCTACAGCGACGAGGTCGAGATCAAGAAGGGGCCGCTGCGCGAACTCGACATCACCGGCCGCTCCGCCGGCTTCGTCGCCGCCTTGCGCCAGCCTGTCCATCTCGGCGAGCGCTCGCGCACCGACCTCGTCATCGGCACCAAGCACCGCGAGACCAAGAACTGGATCAGCGACGTCTTCCTGCAGAACACGCGCACCCGCGACGGCAGCGTGGGGATCGAGCACCAGGCCGCCGACGACCACGGCTACTGGATCGCGACCTACCACCTGAGCGCCGGGCGCGCGCGCGGCTTCGAGCGCGAGCATTACACGCTCGGCCGCGCCTTCCTGCGCCGCATCCAGGCCATCACGCCCAACTGGTCCTTGCAGGGCAGCCTGAACTACCAGCACAGCAGCGACGGGCCGCTGCCTTCGGGCGAGCAGCTGCAGCTCGGCGGCGAATACAGCGTGCGCGGCTACAAGTCCGGCGCCTGGTCGGGCGACCGCGGCTTCATCGCCAACCTGGAGCTCCATCACCCGCTCATCGCGCTCGCTGCCGAGGGCAATCGCCCTGCCCTGCGCGCCACCGGCTTCTTCTTTGCCGACCACGGCCGGGTGACGCCCTACCGGGCGCCCAGCTCCAGCGAGCCGCGCCACCGCCACCTCGGCAGCGCCGGCTGGGGCGTGCGCGCCGCACTTGGCGAGCGCGTCGACGCCCGCCTCACCTATGCGCGCGCCTTCAACCGCGTGCCTGGAGAGGACGGTCGCCACGAGCTGCACTTCATGCTCGTGGCGCAGTTCTTCTGAACCTGCGGCTCAGGCTGGCGCGTCGATGATGCGCCAGCCGCGCAGTTCGGCGTGGGCGCGCAGACGGGCATCGGGGCGGACCGCCACCGCCTCGTCCGCCCACTCCAGCAAGGGCAGGTCGCTGGCCGAGTCCGAATAGAAAATGCTGCGCCGCGGACGCGATACGCCCCCCTGCGCCGCACTGCCGCGCAACCAGTCTTCCACACGCGCGACCTTGCCTGCGCCATGGCACAGCGCGCCGACGTAGGCCCCGCAGAAGCGACCGTCCTCGCATGCCGGCACACTCGCCAGCAGGTTGGGGATGCCGAAGGCGCGGGCGTAGGGACGCGCCACGATCTCATTGGTCGTGGTGACGATGCAGCACAGTTCGCCGGCCTCGAGGTGCTGCGCCACCAGGTCGCGCGCCGCCGCCGGCAGTTCGGCGCGCACCGCCGCCTCGAAGCGCGCCTGCAGGCCTGGAATCGCATCCGCGTCCACGGCCAGCAGCGTGCGCGCGGCGAAGGCATGCAGTGTCTCGATGTCGATCCGGCCGGCGACGTAGCTTCGGCACACGTTCAGGTAGGCCTCGTCGCTGCCGCCCGGCAGCACGCCCTCCGCCACCATGAAGCGCGCCCAGCGCAAGCCGCTGTCCGACGGGATGAGGGTGAAATCGAGATCGAACAGGGCGAGGTCGAACGCGCTGCGACCGGACGCCTCGCGGTCGCCGGCCTCGTGGTCATGCTCCCCGCGTGCGCGCTGCGCGCGCCCTTCAGCCACGATCTGCACGCGCGTGGTACTTGCCGCCATCCGCTGCCGCGGCCATCTGCCGGGCTCGCCAGCGCTCGGCCTCGCCCGCCGCCAGGCACGCATCGAGCGTGCCGCGCAGCGCATTGGTGAGCACGATGCGTTCGGCACGCAGCAGGTCCTCCACGCGCAGCGGCTGTTCGCGCGCGGCCCACTCGGGGTCGTCGAGCACGGCGGCGCGCATGGTGCCCGGCAGCACGCCGCGCCCGGCGGGCGGGGTGAGCCATTCGCCATCGATGCGCAGGAAGACGTTGCTGCGTCCGCCCTCGGTCAAGCCGCCGTCGGCGTCGAAGAACAGCGTATCGAAGGCGCCACGGGCCTGCGCGGCGCGGATGCCCGCGTCGTAGCGCGCGCGCAGCGTCGTCTTGTGGGCGAGCAGGCCATGCACGTCCCCGATGGGTGCGGCTGCGATCAACACCTCGACCGGCCCAGGCGGCAGCGCCTCGAGTGGTGCCACCACGATCTCGAAGCGGCCGTCCTTGTGCAGTGCCAGCCGCATGCGGCTGGGCTGGCCGGGCGCAAGCCCCGCCACCTGCTGGCGCAGCGCGGCCACGATCGCCGCCCGCGGGCAGGCAAAGCCGAGCGCCGCCGCACTCGCAGCCAGGCGGGCAAGGTGGCGCTCGACATTGCGGATGCCATCCTCGCGCGTCGCGTACAGGGTCTCGAACAGGCCGACGCCCGGGTCCAGCCCGGTCAGGAAGCGCGCCTTGAGCGCGCACTCCTCGAACTCCTCCTCCGCCTGGCTATCGATGACGATGCCCGCGCCTACGCCCATGCGGCCGTCCCAGCCGGCGCCCTGGGCCGCGTCGGCGCGCCGCTGCAGCGTCAGCGTGCGAATCGCCACCGACAGGCAGAAATCGCCACAGGCCTGGTGCGGACGCGTCGGCGCGTCGATCCAGCCGATGCTGCCGGTGTACAGCCCGCGCGGGGTGTCCTCAAGCTCGGCGATGATCTGCATGGTGCGGTGCTTGGGCGCGCCGGTGATCGAACCGCAGGGGAAGAGCGCGCGCAGCAGCGCGGGGAAGCCGGTGTCGTCGGGGAGCTCGGCCTCGATGGTGGAGGTCATCTGGAACACGGTCGGGTAGGCCTCGACCGAAAACAGCGCCGGCACACGCACGCTGCCCGTGCGCGCGATGCGGCCGAGATCATTGCGCAACAGGTCGACGATCATCAGGTTCTCGGCGCGGTTCTTGGTGTCACCGGCGAGCATGCGGGCAATCTCGCTGTCGCCCTCGGCCTCGCGCGCACGCGGCGCGGTGCCCTTCATCGGCCGCGCCGACAGGCACCCGCCCCGGTTGCGCAGGAAGAGTTCGGGCGAGCACGACAGCACGTAGTCGGGCCCGGCCGTGCCCGGCGGCAGCGCGATGAAGGCGCCAAAGGCCACGGCCTGGCGGGCGCGCAGCCGGCGGTAAAGGCTCACCGGCGCACCGAAGGTGCGGAAGTCCAGCCTGTAGGTGTAATTGACCTGGTAGGTCTCGCCCTCGCCGATGGCAGCGTGGATGCGCGCGATCGCAGCGCAGAAGGCGTCGTGGTCGACCGAGGGACGGATATCGAGCACGCCCGCGGGCGCCGGCGCGCGGCCATCGTTGCCATGGCTGGCTCCCGTCTCGTCCTGCTCGCGCGCAAGCAGCCAGGCATCGACGGCGTCGACGCCGAGCAGCTGCAGCTCGGCGAACATCAGCACGCGCAGGCTGCCGCCGTCGGCGGGCGCGAGCCGTTCGTGGCCGGCCTGCAGCAGGCGCGCGCCCCACTCGTAGTCGGCCAGCACCACGGCATGCAGGCCGGCACGCAGGTCGCGGTCGGCCGCCGCCCACACCGCATCCAGCGTGGCGGGGTCGTCGCAGCGGTGCTCGCGCACGAAGCCGGTGTACAGCCGGCTGGTGGGCGCGGTGGCGGTGGCGTGGCAGTCGTCGAGCAGGGCAAAGCAGGTCATGGCGGGCGCCTCAGCTCCAGTCGTCCATGTCGTGCTTGATGGTGTGGCGGTTGGCGATCAGCTCGTCGAGGCTCGGCTGCTCGTCGAGCGCCCGCCGGATCGCCAGCTTGGTCGCCTCGTAGTTGGTGCGGTACATGTCCTTCTTGTCCAGGTTCGGGTCCTTGGCGCAGCGCGGGTCGATCCACACCAGGCTGATGATGCACAGCTCGTCGGCCACAGCGCGCGGGATGATGCCCTCGATCACGCAGTCGAGCACCGCATCGGCAGTGGCCGACTGCACCACGCCGCCGAAGAGCTCGATGTTGGCCGAGTCCTTGAGTGTGACCTTCGGCACCGTGATGGTAACCGGACGCACCATCTGGTTGCAGGCGCGGATCGCGAACATGGCGGTGTGGCCCTTGCTCTGCGCCATCATGTTGGCGAAGGCCTGGCCGACCGGGCCATCGGTACGCCCGATCAGGATCTCGGGCATGGCGTCGGTGAACTGGCCTTCGGCAGCGAGCACCGTGGCTTCGCCGGCATGGAATACGTAGCGTTTGCTCATGGGGTCTCCGTACGGGGTTGTTGGGGACAAACGGAATACGGTGGATCAACCGCCGCCCGGCAGCAGCCATTCGCCCTTGCCGTCGACCGCCAGGTCGCCGACCAGGCGGCGCGGCGCAGGCGCCGGCAGGCTGGCGAAGAGGCCGCCATGATAGGCCAGACTGCGCCGCAGCAAGGCCCAGAACACGGCGATATCGTGCTGCGTCGCGACGAAGGTCGGCGGTGCCGGAGGCTGCGGGCCGGCAAACACCAGCGTCCCGCGCCGCATGCCGTAGCCGCAGTGTGCACCTACCCGGCCGGCGACCGCGATCGTGCCGGCGACCATGCGCGAGGCCAGGAAGTCGCCGGCGTCGCCATGCAGCACCACCGTGCCGCGCCGCATGCGGTCGCCACAGCGCGCGCCCACGTTGCCGTGCACGATGAGCGTGCCGCCACGCATGCCCTCCATGCTGCCGGGCCGCGCAGCGGCGGCGAAGTCGCCGACATCGCCCGCCACCTCGATCCGCCCGCCTGCCATCTCGCAGCCGGCGAGCTCGCCAGCCCTGCCGCGCACGCGGATCTCGCCGCCACGCATGGCCAGGCCCAAGCGGTCGCCGACGTCACCGTCGACGCGCAGCATGCCCCCCTCCAGGCCCTGGCCAATGGCGTCGACGCGCGACAGGTCACCCTCGAGGCGCAGCTGCGGCCCCGGCTCGGCCTGCCCGCCCGGCACTGCAGCGGCTGCGCCTTCCACCGGCATGATGTCGAACAGCGCCCCCATGGCCCGCATGTCGTTGCCGTGGCGCAGCGGCAGGCGCGCAATCTCATCGGCCGTCATCGCCGCCAGCCGCAGCGGCAGCACGCCACCGAAGTCGACGCGGAATTCGGGCTGCACCTTGAGGCGCAGGCACCAGCCTGGTGTCGCGCTCATGCCGCGCCCTCCCCGATCAGCGTGTGCAGATGGAAGTGGAAGGGCCCGAGCTTGCCGCCGTAGTTGCCGGCGGAAATTCGCGTCACCCCGGCCGCCGCGCCGCGCGCGACGATGGCCGCGATGCCCGCACGCATGGCGGCGGAGACATCGGCCTCGGTCAAGCCATCGATGACGATCTCCATCACGCAGCGCGTGTCGGCGTCGAGCTCGCTGCGCCTGGCGAGCGGCGTCAGCGCGGGGCAGAAAGCGTCGTTGGTCGAGGCCATCAGCGTGGCGTACTTGCTGCCCACCTTGGAGCCGGAACGCACCACGCCGCCGGGGAAGGGCATGATCGCGCCGCGCACCGCGCGCATCGCCTCCACCGCAGCCTCGGCGCCGGCGAGCGCGGCATCGGTGTCGCGCGCCAGCAGCAGCAGGTTGCCACCGCCCACCGCCTTCACCATGGCCGTGGTCTCCTCGGCGACGAACTCGCCATCCATCACCGGCACCCGCCAGTAGCGCTTGCCGTCGATCATCTTGGAGATCTGCCAGCCGTCGCCGAAGAAGCGCAGATTCCTGCCAAGCGCGATCGCTTCGCCTTGATCCTGGCCAAGCTCCAGTCCGGCGTAGATCGCCGTGGTCGGGCAAGTCAGCACGCACTGGCCGACGCGACGCTCGAGCTGCTTGGCGAGTTCCTTGCCCGACATCGAGAACAGCAGCACCGAAGCGCCAGGCCGGCCGTCCGGCGTCTCGTCCGCGCCCAGCATGCGCTCGATGCCGGCCTCGCAGCCGCAGGCGATCACCGAGGTCGCGAAGCCGGTCATGGCGACCGCGGCATGGCGCGCCCAGGTCTCGTTGTGGGCGGTGATCAGCACCCTTGTGGCCTTCATCGGGAAGGCCTCGGCGAAGGTGTCGTCTATCGTCACGCCGTTGCGCATCACGCTGTTGGGCGCCATCTCCATCGCGCTTGTCGTCTCCTGCGGCAGGCTGCTCACAGCGGCCTCCCGCGTCCGTGCACCTTGCACGCCAGCAGCGCGCCGCCGTTGCTGCACGAGCACAGCTCGTCGGTGCCGATCTTCATGTGGCGGTAGCTGATGCTGGCGTGGCGATCGGCCCAGGCTTCGACCGTCTTCTCGATCGCCGGGTCGTAGTCGGCCTCGACGAAGTGGGTGCCGCCCACCGGCACCGCCTCGATGCGGCCCTTGCGCGCGACGAGCAGCCCGTCCTTGAAGACGTATTCCGGGGTGGCGAACATCGCCTCGCGGTCGGCCTCCTCGCGATACACCGCAATGTCGGCCGCAGCGCCGATACCGAGCTGGCCGCGGTCGGTCAGGCCCAGCAGGCGCGCGGGCGCGGCACGGGTCATGATCGCGATCTCGTACAGCGAGAGCTCGCGGCGGATCTCGCGCAGGTCCGCCATCGCCGCCACGTCGGGGTGCAGGCGGGCGAGCTGTTCGTCGCGGAAGCGCTTGTCCATCAGCAGCTTGATCAGGTGCGGGTAGCTGGTGAAGGGGCCGCCGTTGGGGTGGTCGGTGGTCAGCACCACCCGCCAGGGGTCGTCCATGAGCAGGAAGATCTCCAGCCCGATCGCCCACTGCAGCGCGTTCACATAGCTCTGTTCGCGGTAGCGGAAAGGCACCACGCCGCAGCCGGCATCGCACTCGATGTCGCCGCCGACGTACTTGCGCGGGTTGCCGAGCTCGGCGTTGGCGAACTGGCGCATGGTGTCGCCCGAGGCGGTGACGGTCTGGCCGAAGATGATCTGGCCGACGTCGATGCTGACGTTGGGCGCGGCGTTGACGCGCTCGACGAGCTGGCGCGCCGCCGAGGAAAACTTCTTCGGCCCTTCCCTGCCGTAGCTGTGGAACTGGATGTGGGTCAGGTGGCCGGGCAGGCCTTCGAGCGCGTCGATGGTGGCAAGCGTCGATTCGATGTTGCCCGCCACGCCGAGGTTGCTGGCGTGGATGTGCAGCGGATGCGGCACGCCCAGCTCGGACAGCGCGCGCGCCAGGCTGTGCACCACCTGGCGCGGCGTCACCTGCCAATGCACATGGCCCTCGTCGACGTCGAGCTTGCGTTGGTTGAACTTGAAGGCCGAGATGCCGCCCGGGTTCACCACCTTGACGCCCATGGCCTTGCTGGCGCCGATCGCCCAGCCGACGTAGTCGCGGATGCGCTGCGGGTCCTCGCCGCGCGCCAGCATCTCGAGGAAGAGCTCCTCGTTGCCCAGCATCACGTAGGCGCCGTGGTCCAGGATCGGCGTGTCGCCCATCTCCATGTGGGCCTGGCGCGCGTTGCTGGCCAGCATCGCCGGCTCGAAGGCCGCGGTGTAGCCCATCTGCGCATAGCGGTAGCCGGTCTCGAGCGTGCCCGGCGTGCAGCAACCGTTGGAGGCGAGCTCCAGCAGCGAGTCGCGCGGCCGGTTCAGGCGGTGGTCTTCGGGCAGCATCATGCGCGCGAGGTTGACCTTGCCGCCGCCGATGTGGGTATGGAGGTCGATGCCGCCGGCCATCACGACGCAGCCGGTCAGGTCGTACTCCGCATCCACCTTGTCCTGCGCATGCAGCACGACAATGCGGCCGTCGCGGATGCCGATGTCGCGCACCTCGCCATCGACGCCGTTGGCGGGGTCGTAGACGCGACCGCCCTTGAGCCTGATCGTCGTCATCGCGCGCCCTCCTTCGCCGCCGCGCCGCTCGCAAGGCGCGCGACCAGCGCCTGCGCCACCTCGGCCACGGTCGCCAGGCCGTCGTCGCGCACGCCATGCAGTGGCAGCGACACCACGCTGTCGGCGCGCAGCAGATGGCCGTCGGCGTTGATGCCCGGCGTCGCCACCGGGATGAACACCGTGCCCGGCTGCGCGCAGCCGGCGGCGAGCGCCGGATGGCCGAGCACGATGCGCGGCAGCGCAGCCGGCGGCGGCGGAAGATCCGGCGTGAAGCTCGCCACCCATAGCAGCAGGTCGACCGCGCGCTCGTCGAGCAGACGGGCAGTGGCGTACTGCAAGGGGTCGTGATCGACGCCCTGCGGCCCCACGCGCGAGCGCAGCGGCAGGCCGGACAGCCAGCTCATCGCCGCATTCGCGGTCTGCGCACCGTCGTTGCCGCCGAGCGTGAAGGCCCCGGCGCGGGTCTTGAGGTTGAGGTTCATCAACAGGCGCAGCAGGGCTTCGCCCACCAGCGCGCCATGCTGCGCCAGGCGGGCCGGTTCCCACACCAGCACGCAGTAGCGCGCGGCACGCATGGCGTCGGCAAGTTCAGCGAGCGCAGCGGGTACGGCCGCAAGGCGGCGGCTGTCGACCAGTGCCGCCAGGGTCGCCACGGTGTCGAAGATGTCGCCCTCGGCGCACAGCGCATCGACCGCGCTCGCCCACGGGATCTCCGCAGCCCCCGGCGTGCCCGCGCCTGCGCCCAGGAACACCACCCGGCCGCCGGCCTCGCGCCCCGCGGCCGGCGCGCAGCGGCGGAAGAACTCGGGATGGCTCGACCGCGCATCGGTGCCGACGCACACGATCAGGTCGGCGCGGTTGCGGATCTCGGCCAGCGTGGTGAACATCTGCCCACGGTCCTGCAGCATGCGCAGCGCGGGCATCATGGCCTCGCCGTGGGCATGGTCGAGAATGGCGCCGCGCACGTTGGCCAGGCGATACAGCGCGCGCATGCCCTGCACATCGGTGGCCAGGCCGCCGAACAGCGGCAAGCGCGCCGCCGCAAGCCGCGCCGCCGCCGCGTCGAGCGCCGCA